>NZ_JAXHDD010000063.1:0-22214 GCF_037072025.1 Pseudogracilibacillus sp. SO30301A
TCGATATTGGCACATCTCACTTTGAACCGGCACATTTATCCCGAAATTGGCACATATCCCTTTGAACCGGCACATTTTCCCCGAAATTGGCACATCTCACTTTGAACCGGCACATTTATCCCGAAATTGGCACATATCGCTCTGAACCGGCACATTTTTGCCGAAATTGGCACATCTCACTCCGAACCGGCACATTTTTCCCATAATTGGCACATCTCACTTTGAACCGGCACATTTTCCCCGAAATTGGCACATCTTACTTTGAACCGGCACATTTTCCCCGATATTGGCACATCACTCCGAACCGGCACTATGAGCAAGTACTTCCGATTCACCACTTATAATAATTATTTACACATTTTCAACCTCTTCCTTATTTTTTACTTAAGAATTGTTCGATTTTTGAAATTGTCTCTTTTTATTTGTTCTGGAAAAACAGCCATGTTTGTAAAGTATCCATGAACAAGTTCTTCTTCTAAAAAGGGTTCTACTTTTACACCAGCTGATTTTAAACGCTCTGCATATGCGTTTCCTTCATCTCGAAGAACGTCATTTTCAGCAGTAATTACAAACGTTGGTGGTAAGTCGCTTAAGTCCTCTGCAACTAATGGTGCGGCATTATCTATCCAGCTCTTCATAAAAACGAAGAGCAAAATACTGTTCTGGAATACAGACAAGCAGTAAGTATATCATCCCCACATCCGTTAATTCCGTGATTGTTGTCCCTATTACCTACAAATCAATAGTGATCGGCTATATTTGTAGTCATGAAAAGAAAAAGCGAACAGTCATCGATGAAAAACTACTTGACTCATTTACCGAATATGGAAAGCTAGCCGGAAATTTAATTATTCAATCAAAAAGTTCAGTGGAGTCCCCTTTATTAAGTAGAAGAGAATTAGAGATAATGAAAAGAATCTCATGGGGTGAAAGCATTAAAGAAATGGCTAACAAAATGGATATTACGGAGTCAACCGTTAAACAATATATTAAAACAGCGATCAGAAAGCTAGGTGCAAGAAATCGCACCCATGCGGTTGGTGAACTTTTTAGGATGGGTGTTATTTCTTAAAAAATTTATCGTATACAAATTAGATAGCTTTGGGAAAATAATCATTCATACCATAGTTGTCCTATGATAACAAACTGTTTATTAAAGGAAAATATTGTGATATATTGCAGGTAATTAATGATTTTTGGGGGAGACTATTTCAGTAAAGAAGAGATGAACATGATTGAATTATTTGTTACGTTAAGTCCGGTTACTCAAGCATTAATTGGTACTTTATTTACATGGGGAATGACTGCACTTGGAGCTGCTTTAGTATTTACAACAAAAACAATGAACGAAAAACTGTTGGATGGAATGCTTGGCTTTGCTGGTGGTGTTATGATTGCCGCTAGTTTCTGGTCTTTATTATCACCCGCACTGGCAATGGCAGAGGAAGATGCGTTACCAGCGTGGCTACCTGTTGCAATAGGATTTTTCCTTGGTTCCTTATTTTTATGGGCAATTGATAAGATTATTCCACATTTACATCCTAATCTGAGTATGAAAGATGCGGAAGGAATTAATCCTGAAAAAAGAAGACGAAGCACGCTTTTAGTGCTAGCCATTACATTGCATAATATTCCTGAAGGTCTTGCAGTTGGGGTTGCCTTTGGGGCAGTTGCTGCAGGTTTTCCTGAAGCTTCACTTGCTACTGCAGTAACATTAGCAATTGGGATCGGGATTCAAAACTTTCCTGAAGGTACTGCCGTTTCCATGCCGCTCCGTCGGGAAGGGATGTCACGTAGAAAAAGTTTTATATACGGTCAGTTTTCGGGAATGGTTGAGCCAATTTCGGCTGTTATTGGTGTGCTTGCGGTAACGATAATGGAACCGCTACTCCCGTTTGCACTAAGCTTTGCAGCAGGGGCAATGATTTTTGTCGTAGTAGAAGAGGTTATTCCAAGTTCTCATGAAAATGGCAATAAAGATCTTGCGTCTATGAGTTTAATCATAGGGTTTATTGTGATGATGATTTTAGATGTTGCACTTGGTTAATATTAGCATAATTGAATAGGCTACAAACAGGCAATTAAAGTAGTAGACCAATAGTAAAAAGTCTGCTACTTTTTAATTTGACTTAAAAAAGTTTGATTGGGGAAATTTTAATGGTTAGCGCACGTGTTAGATATTGGATTTTAATTGCGATCGTGGGAATTTCGGGTTTTTCACAAGGGATGCTGCTACCGCTTATTGCGATCATTTTAGAGCAGGCGGGGGTGAGTTCATCAGTAAATGGGTTACATGCAATTGCTCTTTATATTGGTATATTAATCGCTTCGCCGTTTATGGAAAAACCGATGCAAAAACTTGGGTTTAAGCCGATTATTTTGATTGGTGGATTACTTGTTTTTATTTCACTTACTTTGTTTCCATTATGGAAGGCTCTCTGGTTCTGGTTCATTTTACGCATGATGGTTGGAATAGGGGATCAAATGATTCACTTTGGTACACAAACATGGATCACGACAACTGTTTCAGCTGAGGTACGCGGAAGAAGAATCGCATTTTATGGTATATCATTTGCGTTAGGGTTTTCAATTGGGCCTTTAATGACGAGGTTGCTCGCAATTAATGAAGCACTTCCTTTTTTATTGTCTGCTTTTTTTAGTTTTCTCGTTTGGGCACTGATGTTCTTCGTTAAAAATGAATGGCCAGATCAAAAAGGGGCAACGATTCAATCAGTTAGTTCTCTAGGTAGATTTGTAAAAACGTTAAAAATTTCGTGGGCAGCTATGTTGACTGGATTCGGATATGGATTTTTAGAATCGACATTAAATGGAGTGTTTCCGATTTATGGGTTGAGGATTGGCCATGACGTGGATATGTTATCATTAATTATTCCTTGTTTTGCATTCGGTAGTATTATTTTACAGTTTCCTTTAGGTGCGTTAAGTGATCGATTCGGTAGAAGAAATGTGCTTCTTTTTTCGATACTGATCGGAGCTCTAAGTATATTGGGAGCGGCTCTTCTTGAGGACTCTGTTCTGTCATTATTTATATTTTTTACACTCTCAGGAATGTTTGTCGGTTCACTCTATTCCCTCGGCATGTCGTATATGACGGATCTTTTGCCAATCTCATTACTTCCTGCCGGCAATATTATGTTTGGAATTTGTTTCAGTATCGGAAGTATTTCCGGCCCGTTTCTTGGTGGGATCTTTGTTCAGCTGTTTCCGAATGTTTCATTCTTTTACCTAATTCTTAGCGTATTAGTTGGGGTTTTTGGAGTGGTCTATTTAAAAAAAGATGTTGCCTTGCAGGAGGGATAGATCTACCAAATTTCGTAGATCAATAACCCCTCCATCCTGTGGGTTAAATTGAGTTCCCCTTTTAAGCCCCGTGGTTAACTCCGGCTCTTCTTCGTGGTTACTTCATTATTCCCGTGGTTAAAACTGAATCTTCGTGGTTAAATCACGAATTGCGTGGATAACGCTTCCACCTGTTGGTTTTTAGCTTTCGCGGGATAATTTTCTCAAACTAACCATTGTAAATTTTAATCCGAACAATATACTTCTAGCCCTTACATGTTATACCTATGCGAATCCTCGATGTCTAGTACCTAGCAATCGTTTATTAAAAATTTCTTTATTATCAAGCTTTCTTATTGTAAAATAAGAGTAATATTTGCGATTGAAATGCAAAAGGTTTTAGATAAAGATTTATACCCTAAAAAGGGGGATTGGATATGATTGGTTTGCTTAATCTTGGAAGCCTGTTGCTTGGCCTAACGGCTTGGATACTACCTGTTGTTAATCTTATGCGATTTAAAAACTATAACCACAGGCACTGGGTTGCTCTTTCCATCACAAGTATCAGTACTTGTGCTGTGTCGCTTTGCTTCCAGATTTTTTATAACTATCATCTGGTAAAGATTGAGGATTGGTCTGCTCTTATGGACACAATGGGGGCTGTAGTCTTCGCCGCAGCAACTCTTCTTATCGTCACTATCATATTAAATGCAATTACTCTGATCGTATATCGTGAAAAAATTGCAAAATAAATTAGTCAATGAAAAATCTACAAGGGAAAGGATAAAGAATAAACGATAAAGAGATGGTTTTATTTTTTAATCGGAATGGCTTTTTTAATCTACTTTTTTATTTTCAAAACAATTCATCGAGTGAAAATAGTATTCAATTAGATAAGCATTTACAAAATTTTGACGGATATAAATACCTGCACAATAAGTCCTTTGGGAATGAACAAAGCAATTTAAAAGAGTAAAGGAAAGACCAGATTTAATTGTGTTCACAGGGGATTTGATAGATTCGGAAAGATATGATGAAAAACCTAGTCTTTTTTTGATGGAAAATTGGTTCAAGTTTCTCTAGTTTATTATGTGACAGGGAATCACGAATGGTGATCCGGTAAATTCAATTCATTTATAATGAAGTTCGTGGATAGAAAATGTCGGAGTTTCTGTTGCAGTATTTTTAACTTACATTTTTGGAGAGTAGGCAAGAAAGCCATAATTGCGAACATTCCGTTGAGTCCTGTAAATTTCAGTTATATTTACTTACGAAAAATATCCGTCATATAGTTCCTTGTAACCACTTTTAAAAAAGTTCTTTATTATCAAGCTTTCTTATTGTAAAATAAGAGTAATATTTTTGCTTGAAATGCAAAAGGTTAAGTTATTTTACATGAGAATTTTCACCCTAAAAAGGAGGATACATAGTGAGTATATTAAGACGATTTAAAGATATAATGGCAAGCAATATTAATGCATTACTTGATAAAGCAGAGGATCCGGAGAAAATGATCGATCAATATTTGCGAAATTTACAGCGCGATCTCGGTCAGGTCAAAGCGGAAACAGCGTCCATTATGGCGGAAGAGCAACGGGCAAAGCGTGAACTGAATGAATGTAAAGCAGATGTTGAAAAAATGCAAAATTATGCGGTGAAAGCATTAGAAGCGGGAAATGAAGATGATGCGCGAAAATTCCTAGAAAGGAAAGCAACTCTTTCAGAAAAAGAAACACAGTTGCAAACGTCACTTGATCTCGCTGAAGCAAACAGTCTCCAAATGAGACAGATGCATGACAAGCTTGTTGAAGATATCAATGAATTAAATGCCAGAAGAACGATGTTAAAAGGAAAAGCGGCAGTTGCGAAAACACAAAAGCGGATGAATGAAATCAGTTCAACGGTAACTGGTGCAAATGAATCACTATCTAATTTTGATCGATTAGAAGATAAAATTAACACATCACTAGATGAAGCAAATGCGATGCGTGAATTAAATCGTGGTGCTGAGGATGATATGAAGGATTTGTCGGCAAAATATGAAACGAAAGTCGATGTGGAAGATGAGTTAGCAGCTCTAAAAGCGCAAATAGAAAACAAAGAAGCAGAATAAGCATAGAAAGATACCGTAGCTTAGGTTACGGTTTTTTCATTTTTGAATGAAGGGGTGAATACGCGTGTTAATTCATTATAAATGCACAAGTTGTGGGGCGGATATGGAATTTGACAGTGAATCTGGGACGCTCGCTTGTGGAAGTTGTGGAAACCAGCAAAATATCGAGGAATTTCCGGATGAAAATATTCTAAACGAATTTGCGGAAGATGAAGCAAAAGAGTATGAATGTGAGAACTGTGGTGCGGTCGTTATTACAGATCAAGATACAACTGCAACATCATGTAGTTTTTGTGGTTCAGCAGTCGTTCTTGCAGATCGTCTTAGTGGAAAACTTGCTCCTGGAAAGGTTATTCCTTTTACAATCAGTAAAGACGAAGCGAGAAGAGCGTTTAAAAAATGGTGTAAAAATGGGCGCCTAACTCCAGCCGGATTTATGACTGCAGACCGAATTAAAAATATTACTGGAATGTATATTCCCTTTTGGATTTATGATCTAAATACAAGAGTGAAGGTGGAAGCGAGAGGAAAAAAGGTACGAACATATACGAGAGGGGACTATATCTATACCGAAACAAAACATTATGATGTATACCGCGATATTGATCTCTATCATACCCGGATTCCGGCGGATGCTTCAGCAAAAATGAATGACGAAATTATGGATAAACTGGAGCCATATCATTATCAAGATTTAAAAGAATTTAAAACCCCATATTTAGCAGGCTATCTCGCAGAAAAATACAATTATGATGAGAAAGAATTGTATCCGCGAGTGGAAACGAAAATTTCTCCATTTGTTAGGTCATATGTAAATTCGACGATTTCCGGTTACTCATCATTGGAAGGACGAAATGAACAAATTCAGAACAAAAAATTAAACAGTACATACGTGTTATTTCCGGTTTGGATGGTGTATTATGATTTTGAACGTCAGGAACACACGTTTGCAATGAACGGTCAAACGGGAAAAATAGTTGGAAAACCTCCAGTTTCTAAGCAAAAGGCTGCCATTTGGATCGGTGGAATTGCAGCATCGTCATTTGTAGTAATGAAACTGGCTGCCTTCCTGATTGGAGGCGTCCTATGGTGAAGAAAAACCTTGGTAAAATATTCATTTTATTTCTAATTGCTTTTATTTTCCTATCTACTTTTCTATCTATCGAAACACAAGCAGAATCTAGCAAACAGCGAGTTTTTGACGATGCAAATCTATTATCGGATAATGAGGTAAAAGAATTAGAGAAACTCGCAGCAGAATTTAGTGATAAAAGAAACACAGAATTTATTATTGTAACAGTTGAAGAGTCGGAAAAAAATTTACAAATTTATATGGATGACTTTTATGATGAGCGATATGGAGAAAACGATGAAAATGTAGCGATGCTCGGGCTGAACATGAAAAAACGGGATGTCGTGCTCTCTGGTTACAGCGATATGCATAGAAAGTTAGATCCTGACCGATTAACAATTATTCGGGAAAAAATCACTTCATCCCTCTCGAACGGCGATTATTTTAACGCCTTTGAATCATTTATTACGCTTTCTGCAAAATATATGCAGTATCGGGAAGGTGTTAATCCAGCCAATCCACTTTTTAATACATGGGTACAAATTGGGGTTGCCATTGCGATAGCGGCAAGCATCGTGTGGTTAATGGCTAGGAGTGTCGAACCTAAAGCTACAACAACTTCTGCAACATATCGGGATATGGACCGGACTAAAATTCTTGGAAAACGTGACCGGTATATTCGTACGACAGTAACAAAGCGTCGTAAGCCGAAACAGTCCAGTAGTGGTGGTGGTCGAGGCGGTGGCGGCAGCATCGGTCGCACAAGTGGAGGTACAATGAGAAGTAGTAGTAGAGGGAAATTCTAATAGAATGTGAAATTTTAGAGTTTAGGATGGAATTTTTCTGAATGTAGCAAAAACATTATAACATTGGGAAATGTAATTTAATAGATGGAGCGTTTTGTACCAAAATAGGCGCAAACAAGAAGGGAGCTTTGCAAGTGAGTTTTTTTAGAAGTCAGTTAGCGAATGTTATTGAATGGGATGAATTTCGGGAAGATATGATTTTTTGGAAATGGCCGAATAATGAAATCAAAAAGGGTAGTAAATTGATTATTCGTCCTGGGCAGGATGCGATATTTTTCAATCATGGGAGAATTGAGGGGATTTTTGAGGAAGCGGGTGATTATGAGGTCGATTCAGATATTATTCCATTTCTTTCGACATTAAAAGGGTATAAATTTGGTTTTGCTACCGGGATGCGGTGCGAAGTGTTATTTGTAAATACGAAACAATTCACGGTGAAGTGGGGAACGAAAGGTGCGATTCATTTACCGACACCGCAGTTACCAGGTGGGATTCCAGTTCGTGCAAATGGAACATTCAATTTTAAGGTGAATGATTATGTTACATTAATTGATAGTATTGCTGGAATGCGTGACCGATATTTAGTAGAAGATGTAAAAATAAGAATTACGTCGGTGCTTGATCAGTTATTAATGAAATGGATTGGCAGAGAAGGAAAAGACATGTTCAATTTGCAAAACAATGCGAGTGAAATTGCGGATGGAATTAAAGAAGATTTAGATATTCAAATAATTAATGATGGGATGACAATTACAAATTTCTATATTATGGATTTTAACTATCCAAAAGAAATTAGAGAGATGATTAAGAAATCTGCATCTCATCATATGGTTGGTGATGTGAATAAATATCAGACAATTGAGATGACAGATGGGATTAGTTCTGGAAAAGTTAAAGGTGGTAGCACTGCTTCAGATATGACCGGTATGATGATGGGGATGAATGTTGCAAATGAAATGATGCGAAATATGCGTGAGGCGAATCAAGCCGGAAATGAACAGATGAATCAGCAAAATCAGAATCAAGCTCAAGGGAATCAGAAAAATCCTCAATCGCAAAACCAATCAAATAAGCCAACATCTGGCGGCGAAAAAAGCATTCCGAACTTCTGTCCGAATTGTGGAACGAAAACAAGTGGCGGAAACTTTTGCAGTAATTGCGGACAGAAGCTAGTGTAGTTTTTTTAATAGAAAGCAGACGACTGTACTTAGCGTTTCCTGGAGACAGTTGCTTGGCTTTTGTTATTTGCTAGGTGTGAAACTGTTGTTTTTTAATAATATGGGCAAATTATCTTATGAACGTTTGAAAATGAAATTTGGTGAATGGGTATGAACATGTATTAGGAAGTCTTGCTTAGTGGACTCAGCTTCTATCTAAAGATTGTAAAAGATGCAGAGTGGCTCTCTCCACATGTTTAGTGGCTTAGTCACTCCCTATTAAATAACGAATGTCCCAAAACGAGCACCACTCGTTTGGGACATTTTTTTACATCCTTCCTGATCGTATAATTGTAAAGATCATTAAAATAAACATCAATGTAGCTACGACAAATCCTATCTCAATGACAGGTAGTCTCCATATGAGTGTTGTTTGTCCGATAATCGATGCTCCTATAATTAATCCTACCATTAAAATGCTGAATGCAAGCAAAATAATACTAAAAGATAGGCGATTACTCAGACGATCTAAGCGTTTCATAAAGGATTCCATATCATTCACATTAACATCAAGACGCATTTTGCCTTTTTTAATTGTCGAGGTGATTGCTCGTAAATCTTTAGGAAGTTCGGATAGGTACTCCATATTTTCTACTAGTTCGTTCCAAACATGTTGGGCAATATTTTTTGGGTGATATCGTTTTAAAACTAATTTTTTTCCGTACGGCTTTATTGCTTTCATGATGCTAAATGAAGGGTCTAAATTAACAATAATACTCTCAAGTGTAAGAATTACTTTTCCCAATATAGCAATATCCGATGGCAGTTCGATTTTGTGGCGAAAAGCAGTTGAGAAAATATCAACAATCATCTTTCCTAGGCTAATTTCCTGAAGCGGTATATCATAATATTTAGTTTGCAAACTTTCTAAATCTCGTTCTAGAGCTTGCATATTAGTGTCATTGTCTAAAATACCCCAATTTGAAAATGTTTTGATCATTCCTTTTGTATCACCTTCTTGTAGACTGATGACGAGCGATGTAAAGTGATAATTTAAATCATCGCTTATCCTTCCAACCATCCCGAAATCAAGATAGGCGATTTCATTGTTAGGCAAAATATAAATATTTCCAGAATGTGGATCTCCATGAAAAAAACCTTCTTCTAAAATCTGATGTAACATTGATTCAGCAATTCTTTCTGCGATAAGTTTTACGTCATATCCTTCCGATTTCAACATATCATATTGATTAACTTTAATACCTTTTATCTTCTCCATCGTCAATACTTTTCTGCTCGAATAGTCCCAATATATTTTTGGAACATGAATTGTTGGATCATCTTCAAATTGCTTTGCGATCCGTTCTCCATTTCTACCTTCTAACCGGTAATCAAGTTCATTTCGCAAAGAATAAGAAAATTCATCGATCATATCACCAATATTGTATGTTTTTGCCCAATCTAATTTTGCTTCCATCATCCTTGTTAAATTATGTAAAATATTTAAATCTGTTTCAATACTTGGTTGAATATCAGGACGTTGAATTTTAATAGCAACTTCTTCACCGGAAAGGAGTTTAGCAGTATGGACTTGGCCAATTGATGCTGTGGCAAGCGGTTCGGATTCAAAGGCTTGAAACATATTTTTTAGTTCATCACCAAGTTCATTTTCAATAATGTATTTAACCTCTTCAAAAGGAAAAGATTGAACGTCATCTTGCAGTTTTTCCAGCTCGATTGCAATTTCATCTGGTACGAGGTCTCGGCGCGAGCTTGCAATTTGTCCTAGTTTGATAAATGTCGGACCGAGCTGTTGTAATGTATACCGCAGTTTAATACCTATATCCGTTAAATTCATGTTACCATTAGAACTATCAATTCGTTTTGAAGTAAGTCCGATTCGAAAAAGAATATGACTAAATCCATTTTTTAAGAATGCATTAATAATTTCCTGATAACGCTGAGTATGTTTTATTTTATTTTTGAGCATCAAATAATCTCCTCCAAAAGGAAAATCATCTTATTGTATCAATTCCCTTTATAATTAGTTTAAATCATTTGATATGAAATTGGAAAAAACTTAGTATAATGAAAACAGATATAGTCAGATGAAGGGGGTTAAGATTTGCCTGTTAAGAATCAATTGACCATAATTTTACTTTTAATCTTGTGTGTAGGGTGTGCAAAAGTTGAAAATGAAGATAAGTCAGAAATAAATAAGATTGGGGCAAACATAAAAGAACCGCCAAATTTAATGATTGTAATTGGAGAGCAAACAATTCGTGCCGCAAAAGGAACGTATAGTTGGCGTTATTATGAAGAAGGGTTCGATGAGGTCACACAAGTAGATGCAGATACAGCACCTCCACCAGAATTGGTAGATATCGAGAATGCAACAACCGTTCATTCAGATGCCGAGGTAAGCCTTTTATTTGATTATGAACCAAATGATTACACAGTCCGGGTGTGGAATTCGGAAAAAGCAATCGCTTCGTATAAAAAAGTAGAACTCACGGATTATGAAGGGATTGTTATTTACGAAATTGAAGCAAACTGGGAGCAGGGGACTGCAAGTTATGCATTTACGGTAGATATTGAAGAATAACTAGAACTGATTGAAAAATACATGCACGAAGTCCGGGGTAAAGGAAGGATTCTATTTGGAAGGAAAAACGACGAAAGAGTTAATGAAAGTTTTACAGGAAAAACACGGGATAAATATTCAAAAAGATAAACAGCAAGACCTTTTAAATATGGGTTATTTCCATGGGTTTAAAGGATATAGGTTTATAAAGAAATCTGAAAATAGAATTCCCTATCGTAATTTTGAAGAAGTAATCGCCATTTATCAATTTGATAAAAAAATAAAGACAATTTTTTACTCATCAATCATGCAGATAGAAACTGCTTTAAAAAATATAACATTGGATACGGTCATTGGCTTAGGTTCAGCTGACTTTACTTTTGTTTACGAACATTTACTTAATGATTATAAAAAGCATAGACCTGGCAGTAAAGACTTTAAAAAGAAAATGAAAAACAGACTTGAATTGAGAAATATTATTTACAATACAATCAGCTATAATTACCGCATGAATCAATCGATTATCCAACATTTTATCCATAAAAACAAACCTGTTCCACTTTGGGCCATTTTTGAAATCATTAGTCTTGGAGATTTTGGATTTTTTATTCATAGTTTAAATGTAGAGATAAGGACAAACATTGCCAAAAGTCTTTCAATCTATAGTACAGTCCATGATCAAAAGGTACGAGTTTTAGAAGATATGATTTTTTTAATTAAAGATTTTAGAAATGCTGTTGCCCATGATGGGGTAGTTTTTGATTGTCGCTTTCAATTAACTCCTCCACCAAACCGATGCGTTCAATTTTTGCATTCGGAAACAGCGATGGATAACATTACGTTTGAAACGATTATTGATTACGTTATTCTCCATGTTTATTTGATGAGCAAAATAGGTTCGCCGCAAAAGGATGTACAACGGTTGAAAAGATCATTTGCTGTAGCATCAGAACGCTTACGGAAACAAATACCGCGGTCTATCTTTGTGTCTATTATGGGGGGAGACGCTGAAAAGAAATTTACTCTTTTGAAAAGACTATAGAACGAGGGGTGTATAATATGAAACATATATTTCAAAAAGGAACGGACACTTCAAGACCAACGTTTTTAATGCTTCATGGAACGGGAGGAACGGAAAACGATTTACTCGCGCTTGCTGCAAAACTTGATCCAGCAGCCTCTGTTTTAAGTGTACGTGGAAATGTAGTGGAAAATGGGATGTCACGCTTTTTCAAAAGAATAGCGGAGGGTGTTTTTGATGAGGAAGATCTCATTTTTCGCACAAAGGAACTGAATGAATTTTTAGATGAAGCGGCTGGGAAATATGGATTTGATCGCAATAATATTGTTGCAGTTGGATATTCCAATGGTGCTAATATTGCAGCAAGTTTATTATTTCACTATATGGACGCACTAAAAGGAGCGATTCTTTATCATCCGATGGTCCCAAGACGCAGGATTGACCTTCCTGATTTATCCGGAAAGCAAGTTTTTATTGGGGCTGGGAAAAATGATCCAATTTGTCCGCCAGAGGAATCAACTGATCTAAAAGAACTACTTGAAAATGCGGGTGCAACTGTAGAGCTGCACTGGGAAAACAGCGGTCATCAACTAACAGGAGAAGAATTTGCTGCTTCTAGAAGTTGGTTTGAAATAAATATTAAATAAGTGGATCCCTACTTTTTGTAGGGATTTTTGGTAGTTTAACTTTCTTCAACATGTTTTTCCCTCCTCGTAGTAATAGGTTAATCATTTCTCTACTCTAGTTAAGATGTTTTCAAACTCAAAGCATTATTCATTGATTTTCCTTTTGACGTACTCGTGTTGCAATAATAACATCTTCAGCAACTGAATCTAACATGTCAATCATTTTTTCCTCAGTAACATATTCTGGAAGTAAGCCATTAGCTACCTGAACCGCTAGTCCAGTATGGAATATATCCATTTTTAAAATAATATCTTTTAATTCTTCATCGGTAAATCCGTGTAAGCTTGGATCCTGCTTCATTTGGTTGATGGCAAAAACTAAGCTTTCTTCATTGTGTTGCATATGTGGGTTGTTTTTCATAATTAAATCTCGATATAAAACATTATACTCTCTCGCAAATTTTATCCCGCCGATTCCAATATCTCGGAAAGGATGACCTGAGTTTTGCTCCAAAACTAACTGTTTTGCAACTTCTTGCGTATGATCAACAACCGCTTGAATGAGTTCTTCTACATCCTTGAAATTGACATAAATAGGCGCAATTGAGCTTCCGAGTTGTCCAGCTACTTTTCTTATTGTTATTGCATCTAATCCTTCTTTTCTAGCAATTTTAAAAGCAGCATTTATTATATCCTGTTTAGAAAACTTTTTTCGTGGGGCCATCGCTAATTCTCCTTTTTGCTGATATATATCAGTAGATACATATTCTATTTCTAGTTAATAGGAAAGTCAAATTTGAAAAAAATGTTTACAAATGAATGTATCCCTTTTATAATATATCTAATGATATGTATCAATTGATATTTAAAGGAGAAGATGATGGGAAAATTTAGAGGATTTTGCTTGTTAATTGTTTTTATACTTTTTATGAATGTGAACTCTATATCCGCAAATGCAATTCCACAAGGAGATATAGTGGAGACGTTTAACGAACTAGTGGAAGAAAAAGTTGCTGAAGCAAACATACCAAATGCGGTAGTCAGTATCGTTTATGATGGAGAAATAATTTTTGAAAAAGGATATGGGTATGCAGATATAAATTCGGAAATTCTTGTAGATCCTAATACTTCTCTTTTTAGAATTGGTTCCATTTCTAAATTAATGACATGGACGGCTGTCATGCAATTAGTGGAACAAGGAAAATTAGATTTGGATTCGGATGTAAATGAATACATAGATTTTGATATCCCGCCCTTAACAGGATCAACTCCAATTACGCTTCGCCATTTATTAACACATACACCTGGTTTTGAAGATTATTCAACTGAAATCTTTACATTAGAAAAAGATAACTTACCCCCACTTCATGAGTATGTTCGTGAATCATTGCCAGAACGTATATTTCCTGCAGGTGAAGTACTTGCCTATTCGAATTACGGAACTGCACTTGCTGGGTATATTGTGGAACAAGCAAGTGGAATGCCTTATACCACATATATAGAGGAAAATATTTTTAAAAAGTTAGCAATGAATTATAGTACGTTTGAGCAGCCTTTACGAGAGTCATTATTAGAGTATTCAGTAACTCCATATCGTTTTGTTGATGGAAGTTTCAGTGAAGCAGCATTTGAATTTATGCCAGTACCAGCTGGGGCAATGAGCAGTTCTGCATCAGACATGGCGCGTTTAATGATAGCTTATCTTCAAAATGGACATTTTGATGATGAAAAAATCCTTGAGGAAAAAACGGTTCAAGAAATGTTCAACCAGCAATTCACTCATCACCCTACTTTGGATGGGATGGCCTTTGGGTTTATAGAGGGAACATTTAACGATAAAAAGGTATTGTTTCATCATGGAGGCACAATGATGTTTAACTCTGCACTTTATTTGTTACCAGAGGAGGGTCTAGGAATTTTTATGTCCTATAGTGGTGGAAACCACTTCGTGCATAATGAAATTTTTCAAGGGTTTATGGATCAATATTATCCTATGGAAGAAGTAGTGTTTGCTCCGGTGACAAAGGGAACAAATGGTAGTATAGAAAAATTTGCAGGTGAATACCACCAAAATAGAAAAAGTTTAACGACAGCGGATAAATTTATTAGTCTAGTAACAGGAATTATTCAGGTGGAAACGGATAAAGATGGGTATCTATATGCTACACATGCTGGAGAAACGAATCAATTTTATGAAATTGAGCCAGGAGTTTTTAAGAATAAACGAACGGAGCGCACTCCGGATGCTTACGGAAATTTTAAAACCATTGTTTTTGAGGAAGATAAACATGGAAACATGATGTTAATGACAGATGGTCCAATGACTTATGCCAAAGCACCATGGTATGCGAGTAGTGGATTTACATTTGTAGCGCTTGCTCTGAGTATATTATTGTTAATTGGAACGCTTTTAAGTTGGATATTTATTGCTTTGGTTCGAATGCTCCTGAAAAAACAAAAAGATAAAGATAAAATTGCAAGTTCAGCAAAGTTACTCGCAATTGGATATGGAGTACTTAGCCTGATCTTATTCGGAAGTATTGCGATAAATGGTGAGATTGATCCAGTTTATCAAATGCCTAAAGACGCCTTCAGTGAAATACCTGAATGGAGTATAATTTTTGACTTTATTCCATACTTAATCATTGCTTTTAGTATTGCATTAACAGTGTTTACAATTATCATATGGAAAAGAAGGTCTTGGCGAGTTTTTGGTCGCATTCATTACTCACTTTATACGAGTACGGCATTGTTTTTCGTTTGGTTATTTAGATATTGGAACCTTTTCTAAGAAAAACTTCGGGCATATTAAAAAATTTGCGGTAAATACTAATAGTGCGTGTTCAAAAGGAGGATAAAAAGGACCGAGAAGTTCGAGGCGACTTAGTGTCGAGCAGCGGACTTTCACAGGATGTGATGACTTCCGTGTTGCCCACAGGACGTGGGCGGTTTTAACGGAAGTTCCCCTGCCGCATTTAGTACATGAGCAAAGATCTGGCACGCAGGAAAAGTGTTCTTCTTTTCCAAGGAAACGTTCCTAAACGCAGAAAAAGTGCTTTCCTTTTTCAAGGAGCGGATAAAAAAGCCAATGAGCTTCCACAGGATGTGGTGAGTTCGACGTTCGACACAGGACGTGTCGGTATTTAGTCGAAGTTCTCCTAATGCAGTGTCATTTTTACTGGACTTTTTATACGAAAATGGGCATTTTCATTCATTGCGGTGTCTAATAAGACATGGGGGTTTTGAACAACCTCTAGTACAGAAATTTAATAGAAAAGGGAGTATTGATTATGGGGAAAATGGACGGAAATCCAAAAGAAGAGCCAATTCATTATGGAGAAGTTTTTGCTACTTGGACCTTTTTGTTAGGTGCAAAAAGTTCGGTTGCCTCGTATCAAACGTTAGTCAATCATACTGGGGATGAAGAATTAAGGGAGTTATTGGAAGAAGCGATTAAAATATCAAGGAGTGAAGCAAAAGAAGTTGCAACCTTATTAAAAGAAAATGGGGTATCGCTTCCACCGGCGCCACCAGAACGCCCAGAAGCAAATTTAGAAGAGATCCCGGCAGGTGCCCGGATCATGGATTCGGAGATTGCTGCCATGTTAGGAATGAACACATCGAAAGGATTAGTGGCATGCAGTACAATCATGGGGGAAAGTATTCGAGAAGATATTGGTCTTATGTTTGGGAAATTTCATATGGAAAAAGCTAAGTTCGGTTTAAAAGTACTGCATTTAAAGAAAGAAAAAGGTTGGTTAGTCCATCCACCACTTCATTTACATACTCCAAAAGAGTAGAATGAAAAAAGATGATTTCTTGTTGATCAGAAGTCATCTTTTTATATTTAAAGTAGTTACTCTCCCTTTAAAACACCGAACATGATCAGACAAACACCTAAGAGAATAAAAATAAATTTTTGAAAAGAGATTTTATCGGCAATCCCAAATAAACCAACAATGGTAGTTAAAATGAAAATAAACGGTCCGATTAATGCTAATGAACTATTGATAATAATTGCTTTTTCAAGATCATTAAAACGAAACATGAGGTAGGCTGCAAATACTTCAACACTTCCTGATAAGACTCGGAAAAAAATCATTACAAAGAGCGCTTTTTCTAAGAAAAACAACATGACAAATCCCCCTAGCGATTTCTTCTATATACATATGCGGAAAAATGGACAAGTAAAACCGAACTTTTATTTCAAAGTTTTTATAAAGTTAGAGAACGTATGAATTATTAGTATATAGACAAACTAATATTGTTTTTAAGAATAGTGTTTAAAGGAGAAAACAAACATGCAGGCTGTAACATATCAAGGGAAGCAAAAAGTAATTGTTAAAAAGGTAGACTATCCCAAAATACAAGATCCGGAAGACATCATTGTTAAAATTACATCAAGTGCGATTTGTGGGTCAGACTTACATTTATATTTAGGTAATTTTCCACTTCCTATCGACTACATTATCGGGCATGAACCTATGGGAGTTGTAGAAGAAGTCGGCTCGGAAGTTACTCGTGTTAAAAAAGGAGATCGAGTTGTGATCCCTTTTACTGTTGCATGTGGAAAATGTTTTTATTGTCACAACCATATGGAAAGTCAGTGTGACAATTCGAACCCACACTACGGCTGAGGTGGATAATTCGGATATTCCGAGAAGTTTGGGGATTTTCCTGGAGGGCAAGCCGAGTATTTACGTGTCCCTTTTGGAAACTATACTCCGTTTGTTGTACCTGAAGATTGCGAACTTGATGATGAACATTTATTGTTTTTATCGGACGTTTTGCCAACAGCGTATTGGAGTGTGGAGCATGCAGGGGTTAAAAGAAGGAGATACAGTTATCGTTTTAGGATGTGGACCGATCGGGCTTATGACACAAAAATTTGCTTGGCAAAAAGGGGCGGAACGTGTAATTGCTATTGATTATATTGATTATAGATTGAATCATGCACGTAAAGTGAATAAAACAGAAGTGTTTGATTTTACAGAAGATAAGGATATGGGAGAAACATTAAAAGAAATTACAAAAGGTGGTGCAGATGTTGTTATTGATTGTGCAGGTATGGATGGGAAAAAATCACCCTTAGAATTTGTGGAACAAAAGTTAAAACTACAAGGTGGTACGCTTGGTCCAATTCAGATTTCGACAAAAGCGGTTAAGAAGTACGGTACACTTCAGTTAACCGGAGTCTATGGAGGGCTATATAATTTATTTCCACTCGGTCCTTTTTTTACGAGAAATGTTACGATTAAAATGGGGCAAGCACCTGCACGAGCGTATATGCAAACCCTTTATGATCAAATTGTTAGGGGAGAATTTGACCCGACCGATATTATTTCTCATAAACTTCCTTTAACAAAAGCGGAACACGCGTATGAAATTTTTCATAATAAAAAAGATGACTGTATAAACGTTGTATTAAAACCATAAAGGGATCAATAAATTATGGGGATTTTCTCCAGTAAAAATGAAATGACCCAGAAATGAGTCTAAAGACTTTTGATAAGATTCTTCCCTCTAGTATACTTTTAGTATATCCACATATATTTTGAAGTGGGGGTGAAGGGTAATGGAAGTTTTCGCAGCACTCATTCCGTTGTTTATGATGTTTATTTTTATAGGAATTTATCTCGCTATTATAGGTGTTTGTATTTGGGTGGTTATTACTTTTTTAAAAAGACAAAAAGAGCGTAATGAAACACTACAGGAAATTGCGAACCATCTTAAAAGTATTCAAATCGTAAACAAGGAAGAATAAGACTATTGTTCACTAACTCTAAGGAGAACAGCGAATGTATGAAATTAAAAACGAAATGGACCGATCAAAGCGTTATTTAATTTATTGAAACTGCAGTTGACAATTCTAAGAAAAAAGCAGATGCATATAGATTATTAGATATCTTTACAGGAAACAACCGGATATGAAGCGGAAATGTGGGGGATCAAATATTATTGGGTTTGGCAAATATCACTATAAATATGAGTCCGGTCATGAAGGAGACGCACTTCTTGTTGGTTTTCCACCACGTAAAGCGAGAATCAGTTTTGTATTTTGCAACGGGTGATCCCAAACGGGAAGAACTACTGGATTGTTTTGGTAAACATAAAGCTGGAAAAGCTTGTGTATACATAAATAAAGTAGCGGATATTGAGGTGGATGTACTAAAAAAGTTAATTAAGCAGTCTGTTAAAATTTCAAAAAATATATTTCGACACTTCGTTTAACTAAAAAAATTATAAATAAAGTCAATTCTTCAATAAGAGGCATTGGCTTTTTAATTTTCCAAAGAGGGCTAAACATAACTTAAAATGAGCAACTCTAAAAATGAAACAACACATTAGTCTAGCGTATGATATATATGTAGTTTTCTGGTCGACTATAGCATTTTTACCTTTTCTAAATAGATGCTCATTATAGTTTGATTATCACCAATGAAATATATTACGAGTGACAGCTTATTTATCACTAATGACAGTAATTGTACTAGTTAATGAGAGACTATTTACCATCTCATACTTTATATGATGGATAATTATACTAACTAAAACTTCGTAGTTTTGGTGCTGAGAATGTTATACTTATTGTAAACACTTCAAAAAACGGGTCTTTTTCGTTGAATAAACGCAATTATCTAGGGGGAATTATGAGGATGACTCAAATTCATGAGCGTTTAAAAATTAACATTACACCAATGGAATCAAAAACCGATGAAGCCATTACTTTTCAAATCTATACGAATGAACCGTCACGTCAAATCGTTATTAAAGCTTCTACAAAAGACGACCGCCAAGAGACATTTATTTCCGAAGCAACATATATATCCGACAATAACGGTCTTATAGATTTAAATTTACATTCGCCGGTAGAAGGTGACTACAAAGGTATTGATGTACTAGGATTATTCTGGTCGATGAGGTCTAAGAAAAATCGTATGTTTATCAAACACAGTCCGGATCCGTTAGTGATTAGGATTTATGATAATGATGAATTATTAGCTTCGGAACAAGTGACACGAACTTTTTATCAAAAAAACATTGTTAAGGAAGTATTGAATGATGATGCAATGATTGGAACATTATTCTATCCTGAAAATGGCCATTCATTACCTGCTGTTATTATTGTGGGTGGATCAGATGCGGGAGTACACGAATCCTCTGCTGCGATGCTTGCGAGTGAAGGATACGCTGTGTTGGCTCTAGCTTATTTCGGACGAAAAGGTTTACCGAAAGGAATTGTACATATACCGCTAGAATATGTTGACCATGCGTTTCAATATTTGAAGAACTTATCACAAGTAGATCAAGAACGCTGTGGGATTATCGGCTTTTCACGCGGATCCGAACTCGCATTATTATATGCAAACCACTTTCCTAACATCAATTCAGTCATCGCTGTTGCTCCGAGTGCCGTTGTTTTTCCCGGGCTTGTCAACATGCAGCCGGTGGACAAACCAGCGTGGACATATAAAAATGCCCCCCTTCCTTATTTTCAAGTACAACGCACAAAACAAGATACACTTTCCTTTTTTAAGCATTGGATTCTTGGAAAACCTTATTCAGGCTTGGATGTGTTAAACCGTACTATACAAGATGAACAACATTTGAAGGAAACTGCAATTACAATTGAAAATATTAAGGCACCAATGATGTTTTTTGCCGGAGAGGATGACCATATCCAACCTGCTGTGTTTTTCACAAAACAAATGGCAAGACGTTTACAAAATCACGAGTATAACAATCAGAATAAGTTCATCTATTATGAGAATGCTGGACATTTTGCTCCATTCCCTGGTCATCTTCCCAACCTTCCCCAGATCACAGGGAACACGCAATTTCATATGAGAATAATTTTTGGGGGAACAAAAAAAGATAATGCAAAGCCGCAAATGATTCGTGGAAACAAACAGTTCAATTTTTAAATAAGACATTAAAAAATTGAACTGTTTGAGATTAATTTAAACAGGAAGCACCTTCTTTGCAATAAGCGGGAAGTTAATTTAGTCTTCTTGATACTAACATCATGAAACTTAAACAAACAGGCCATTTAGGAAGGAGGTGGGCCTAGTGTATGAACATAAATTTGTGAAGATTGAATTATCCTCTTTTAAACGCACCCCAAAAGAGAATTATCACTCAATTGTTTATAAACACGAAAAAGAAGGGTGGGAGTTAGTTCAAATTTTTGCACCAGGAACACAGCAATATGGATTGCCCTCTTTCTATGAGTTAATATTTAAGCGTAAGAAATTGTAAAAAAAGATGTTCGAATAAATAATATTCCATTAATGGACGCAGTTGTTTAAGAAGCGTTGCGCCTGAATCGGACCATTTAACGGAATAAAAGAATAAGTTTCGATTATAACATAATTTAGAAGAACTGGGGTAGAAAGTACTTATAAGAAATGGGATGTTAAAATGAATTTGTTACTTTGGATAACGGTTGGTTTTATCGTTGTAGGATTTTTTGTCCTCATGCCAATGAAAAAAAGCATGGAGGGAAGAGTTGCTTTAGCGATAGAAAACAAGGACGGTTTGGAAGGCAAACAGACATCAACTAAGCCAGTTGTTTGGTGGATAGTAGGAGCCACGGTGTGGGGATTAGTAAGTATGTTATTAATCGTGTGGTCCTTTTCTGTTTATGTGTAAATGATGGATGCAATGGAGATAGACTGAGGGTAATAATTCATTTTTATGGTAGTCCATATTTAAGCAATCGGGCGCATTTACTGAAGATTAAAAGTCTAATTCCTCGTTAAAAAGTAGTCGAATTAGACTTCTAGATTCCTCGTTATAGTTAGTCTATTCTAGTCGGGAGCAGGGTTGAACGATGACGAGTTAGTTACAGTGTTTAATTTTTTTATAAAAATCCAACTAAAATTATTTGTTACTTTGAAAAAATTCGTCGCGAAGAATCGAATATAGCTTTACATCCCAATGTTTATTTTTAGAAAAAACTCCTTGTTGCATAATACCTTCTAATGTCATCCCTACTTTTTCCATGACACGTGCTGAAGCCATATTTTCTTTAAAGCATTTTGCTTCAATCCGTATGAGGTTCATTTTTGTAAAACCGAATTCAATTACAGCATTTGCCGCTTCAGTAGCAATTCCTTTTCCCCAGTAATTGGGTGCAATTACATAACCTATTTCTGCAATACGATGCTCTGGCAGCCACCTTACAAAATCGATGGTACCAATTAGCTTTTTATCCTGTTTATGTTCAATGCCCCACGGAGCAATTTGCTTATTTTTATATTGATTTAATGCATATTTTATAAATGCTTCCGTGTCACTAAGAGACTGATGCGTGTCCCAAAAAACATGCTTGGTAACCTCTTGATTTGAGCCATACTTATGCATATCCTCTGCATCATCCAGTGTGAGCTTTCGGAGGATAAGCCGATCAGTTTCTATTATAGGTAAATTTCCATATATATCTTCAATTCTCAATTTGCTCACCACCATCTTTCATAGAATTTTCCATCATTATAACATAGAAGTGACGAGAGTTTTGTAGAATTTTATATTT
>NZ_JAXHDD010000064.1:0-21764 GCF_037072025.1 Pseudogracilibacillus sp. SO30301A
AGGATTCCCATTGAGAAAAGCCGAACTACAACGAGACTATAATAGTCAGCAAGCACAAATGAATTCATGTTTGCTAGAAAATAGGAGTCTTGAAGAAGAGTTAGAGTTTGTCCGAACGAAGAAATCTAAACTTGAAAGTATAAAAAGTGATTTACAATCAAATTTAGAAGAAGCGAAGTCCGTTACCGCCAGATAAAATAAACTTTATTATTTCTAAAGGTTTTTATAAACATGAAGAAAAAATAATGAGAGTAGCTTCGGTCCTTGTAAATACAACAGACAAAGACATTACAGCATTAGAAATGCGCTTTTTTTAGTTTAAGAAATATTCCTAGTGCGAGATTTGTACCAATGCATCTCGGATTAGATCTAGGGTTTTTAGGGGTTATTAATAGCAATCAAGCTTTTATTTTGCATATTGATGCGCCTGCGGAAAATGTTGGGGACAAAGATATGGTTTTTCAGCCCAACCAAATTATGGGTCAAATAGAAGATATGGAGTATCATTATAATGCATAAGGAGCATACAACATGTTTAGAATTTTAATAACAATCTTTGCAAGCTTCCTTGTTATTACAGGTTGCAGTTCTGCAAATAATGAAATAGAAGAAAATTTAGAAAGTGAAAATGTGATTGAAGAAGTAGATGAAAATGAAGAAATTGACAATGAACCTGAAGAAGCAGCTAATGATAGTGGAGATTTAACATTACAACTTTTAAAATCTGATGAAGCGGCAGGTATTACTCTTGATAACAATGATATTTATACTGGTTTACAAAGTGTGATTGATCAAGATCCAACGATAGGGGCAAGCGGTGACTTTACTGTAAGTGTAGTGAATATTTATAATACGGAAAGTGGAGCCATGCTTATCATGTTAGGAATTAACCGGTTAGATAGTCCGATTAAGGATGTTTCCTTTGATCTTACGATAGGAAATGGTGATGATGAATATGTATTTGAACAATATCCATTTTTCATCATGGAAGAAACCGAAGGTGTTATCGAGTCGAATAGTGCCATTCCAATCGTAGCAACATTAAGTAAAGGGGAAGAAAAGTTATTACGGTCATTTGATATAAGTGACGTTCAAGTTGAAATAGGAGATTTTGAATTTGAAGAAGTAGAATAAGTAATCGAATTTGTTTATTCGACTAGTTATAAAAGCCTCCTAAATGCTCCTATGAATTAGGAAAGCATGTACGGAAAAGTTGGCATCGGATTAGATAATGCCAACTTTTCTAATTTTATCTTCTCTCTTTGCTCGATGGTTGGCTTGTTTAAAATCGAATGCTCCAATAAAATTGTAGACGATAGTAATTTCTTGTGTCTTTGTTTTTTTATCTTTTGCTGACACAAAGATCTTTTCAATACATTCTCTTACTATCGAAGTATCCAACTTTTCCAATGTCGTATATGTTCTTGCAATCTTCACAAATTGTTGGACGTCTACTTTCTTTTTCTCTTGTTTATCTAATTCCTTTTGTAAACTAGTCAATGTTACTTTTAATGCTTCCTGTTCTTTTTCATACTCACTAGATAGTTGAAGAAATCGGTGATCATTTAGTTTTCCTGAAAAGGTTATCCTCATATAAACGTTTAAAAATTACATCTAACTCATCGATACGTTGTTTCATCTTGAATTGTTGGTCTTTTAATTTTATATTTTCTTTTTCTTTTTCAGTCAAATGGATGCCAGAGATTTCTTGGACAAACTCATCTTCATATGCAGATACGTAATGTAAGGCTTCTCTTAAGTTTTTAAGGACAAGTTCCTTAACACCACCGTTCGAATACTATGCGTTTGATTGCAAAAGGAACGATCTTTTCGATAGGTGGAACAAGTAGAATACTCTTGTTCCTTTTTAAACCACTTGCTCTACAAAGATACATCTTTCCACCGCAATCGGCACAAAACAATAAACCAGTGAACAACCCCATATCTCCGTATCGATTCGGTCGACGTCGAGAACGACGAATCTTTTGTGCGATTAGGAATACGGATTCTTCTATAATCGCTGGATGCGTCTGTTCAAATACTTTCCACTCGCTTGGATCATTGATAAATGCAGCCATTTCGTTTGCTTCACTGTCCTGCTGGTGTTTAAAAAAACAGGAAGATCGTCCTCAATCACATTCCGAAGTATCATATTGCCCATCCAACTCTCCCCTTTGCCGTTCACTTCATTTTTTTATAAACATGTTTTCCCGTTAAACATACATAATTATAAGCCTTTCCCCAATCCATTAAATGCTCCTTTTGCAGTATATTATATTACTCCTACCATAAGACAAGGGTACTCCAAGGGGAAAACGGTGCAATTTCTTTATAAACGGTATAACTTTATTTTAAACTTACAAATCTTGATGCTTTAGAATAATGTTTGCTCAAATTGATACTCAAAACCTTGATAGACAAACAAAGAAAGAGCGTGTTTTGAAATAAAGATTGATCACAACACACTCTTAATATATTCAATTGGATTATTTTTTATAAAAAACGTTTGATCATTTCTGTGATCCTTACGCCATTAAATGGCCAGGTCGTGGGGCGTTGTTATTAATTTCTACAATCACTACAAATAATACTTGTTTAGCTAAAATACTACTTAGTATAGGTACAGTCCCCCAAACTCTAAATATTCAATTTAGTTTGAAGATCTAATTCCGTTATCTAGCCCGATAATGTAAAATCTAGACACTTCTAATCGCCCTTTAATTAAAGTTTGTTCCAATAAGCTAGTTCCTCGTCTCTGGCTACTTTCGCTGTCAATCCGGAACGTCTAAGGATTTCAAAAGTCTGGAGGGCTTACATTTCGCTCGTCTCTATCAAAAGATGTCCTCCTGGTGCTAACCAGTGAGGTGCTTCTTTTCTACTCTTCGCTGAATGTCAAGACCATCCGTACCTCCGTCAAGCTCCATCCGAGATTCATATATACGCGCTTCTTGAGGAAGTCGCTCAATCTCCTTAGTAGGTACGTAAGGTGTATTAGCTAACAAAATGTCTACACCACCTCGCAGTGTAACTAGCAACGGCACATAAAGGTCACCTTCGTACACGTGAGACCACCCATGGAAGTGATGTTGCGACGCGAGCACCGCACTGCGGCAGGCTCGATACCAGAAGCATATAATTCGACTCGATCCAGAGTAGCAGCAAGTGTAGCTCCTAATGCACCCGATCCACAGCAAAGGTCAATCACAATAGATCCGACTCAGCTAGGCCGATGGCTTGGCTGAGAACAAAAGCGCAAGCGGCTTGATGTAAGAAGTAAGGCTACTTTCGCGCCGTCCCGGCCAACATCCTGTTGCCCTCCGACAAGCAAATGTTCCTGTACCTAGGAAGGGGCTTTTTCTCTTCAAAGAACAATAATTAGCGAAAAAACGGTACTTCCTTTGCTCCTATCATACGTGCGTAAACAAAAAGTTGACCCTTATGGTGAATTTCGTGATCATACATTGCAGTAAGATATTTTTTCTTTGTCCCTTGAAGTTTCGGGTGTGATGAATTATTTTCTGCTTCCAAATCTGCATCAGTCAATGATTCATATGTAGCCTTTGTTTTTTCCGTGAAGTCCTTTACAGCTTTGCGTACATCTCCCATCGTCTTACATTCAGGAATGTCCGGTGGAACAATATCTTCTGTTGTGACCATTGAAACGAACACATCATTCCACCCAGCAATGTGTAACGCCAATTCACCAAGTGCCATAGCATCTTCCCATGGTCTGAAATCAATATGTTCGTCATCGATGGATTCTAGCAATTCCTCCAACACATTACGGTGTTGTAACCATTCATTCATCATTTGATTTGCCTGCCCCATAATAATTCCTCCTTTACTAGGTCTTCCATCTACACTTAAAAAAAAACTCATTTTAACATTATTCGTTACAGAACAACTTAATTGTCTCATAATACTTTTATCAACGATATTGTATTAAACTTTGTTTCAAAGCCACAGAAACACTGATTTCTTTGTATGCATTATCTACATATATCACCTCCCAAAATAGAAAAAATGAATTTTATGAAAGCAGGCTTCCGATATGTATAACCGGAAGCGTATTTCCACGCTTCATGATTTACTTTTTTTACTATGCGCTTTTGTTCATCTATCATAGACTGATATTCGTAATGATTCATAATAAGGCCTCCCATTACGAGAAATAACAAAGTCCATCAAAAAAACGCTGCAAAGGCCTCTCCAATATCTAATATGCTTTCCGGAACAACGGACTTACCTGCCTGGAGCAACCCAATTGCTGCCTCCAAAAGAGCATTTATGACAAATATCGCAAATACAAAAAACAATCCCGCTATTACCCAGATCCTAGTGATGCACCAAAAATTAGAAAGAGAGTGAGTTTCTCAATCATATTTTATCTTCCTCTTCCTCATTTTCGTTAAGGTTGATTGAAGGACAATTCCTCATAATTTCATGAATCAATTGTTTGTAATTTCTACTTTCAAATACAATGTGATCAAATTCACATCCCTTCATTTTAAGCATGACGACTTCATTTTCGTTATGATAGGCTAAAAAGTATTTCTCATCTTTAATCATGAATATTCCAGCCTTATATTTAAATGTCGTGATACCTGTTCTCTTTATAGCTGTTGTCCATGGAAAATGAAATTTTCCCACCCGAATTTCTTCAATTGAGGTGTAAGGTATTTTGATCTCCCTCCTCAAAGTTAAAGCCGCTGTCCATCCCGAAATATTCAGTAGTAACTCACGATCACCTGCCACAACTTGAAAACTCATCTTGTATCCCCTCCAATTTATACAGCCAATCTTCCATGGATTATTTAACCAGTAACCCGATTAAAGAAATCACATGGAAGGCAATTCCTTTTTGGATAAATACGATGTTGCAAATAATAAGCAAAAAATAATAAGTAATACGGATACCGTCATTGTGATGAAAAAGTGAGGTAACACATTGCCTGAGGTTATAATACTAACAGCTTGATTGGATAAATATGCCGGATTTAGGATTTGAAAGCCACCCTCTAATAATGTAATAGTTTTCAAGAAGATGAGAACAAAAATAGACAGCAATGCAATAGCCGGTGTTCTAGTCAATAAAGCTCCTATAGTGATTACAAAGGTCAACATAAACAAGCACCAGATATAATAAACCCCCAGCCCTGCCGCAATCCTAGCCACGGAAACAGCTTGATATAAATAAAAAGTATAAAATGCTGCTGACAGAAACCCGAGGAATATGGAACCTGCAATCAAGACTGCATTCCCCAATAACTTACTTAGCAAATATTCAACAAGAGTCGTATTGCGTGTCAGAATAAATGCTAACATACCATTATTTTTATCTGATGCAATGATGCCCATCGTCGCCATCACAATCACGATTAAGCCTAATTGGTCAAATTGATCGGTTAAGGCACTAGCTAATACTTCACTAGCCGTCAACTCAGGTAATGTGAACTTCATTCCATCAGGCAGTCCACCAGCCATTTTTAAAATTTCTGGTAAATAAAAAGATGATAAAGGTTGAAGAATTCCCAAAAACATAAAAATAACGGGCAGCCATAATAGTTTGTAACTTCTTTTTGCATCTAGCCACTCTTTCTGCAACAGAACTGTGAAGCGATTCAAAATGACTTCACCATCCTTAAAAAGATTTCTTCCAAGCTTTCCTGTACCAGTTCAAACTTTTGAATCGGAAGATGTAAGTTAATAATATTGCTTAACAGCCAGTCTCTTCCCTGCTCGATATTTTTAACTCGCACTTTGGCAGCATTTCCTGTCAGCTCAATGGATTCAACAATGTCCTCATTCATAAGCTGGTGTGTCCAGTCGATTAATTGAGGCGCCTGAATGATAAAAATAGGTTTTTGAGTCTGTTCAATAATTTGATTGACAGACCCATTCACGAGTAATTGCCCTTTGTTTATGATCAGCATCTTATCGCAAAGTTCTTCAGCATCATGCAAAATATGCGTAGAAAAAAGAATGGTCGATTTCTGTTTAATCACTTTAAGCAATTCCAATATATCCCTGCGTCCCAAGGGATCCAATGCAGAAACCGGTTCATCCATAATCAGTAATTTGGGTTGGTGGATAAGTGCTTGTGCAATTCCTAACCTCTGTTTCATCCCTCCCGAATAGGTGCCAATTAGTTGATTTTCCACCTGCCCCAGTCCTACCAACTCCAGCAATTCGTTGATTCTTTGTTCCAAAATCTTCCTCTCTATATTTGAAAGGCCACCCATAAATGTAAGCAATTCCTTTCCCGTCATCCATGGATAAAAAGTCGGGTGTTGCGGTAAATACCCAATAAATTTACGCATTTGGTCATGGCGTTTTCCGTTAAGCAAGATTTGCCCACCTGTAAGTTTGTTTATACCTAAAATCATTTTAATAATCGTTGTTTTACCTGCTCCATTGGGACCAAGAAGAGCCACACATTCTACTTGATTAATATGAAAATCAATATTTTGAACGACTTCATGATCTCCGTACCTTTTTTGAAGTTGACTTACTTGAAGTAGGTGCATCTGAGCGTTGCCTCCTTCCTAAGACAAAATACAAAATGGGGCCGATTATGTTAATCAATATAATAATCGCACTCCAAAACCATTTATAATCAGCACTTTGATCTTTTTTTAATAAATCCCATAATGCCACAGAAAATAAGAGCAGATGTAAAATTAAGATAGGCAAAAGTAACGGTAACCAAGCTCCCATTTCATCCATTCCAATGTGATAACCATAATGCATGTGTTGTCCCCCTTACTCTTTTAGTGATTTTTGTGGAATAAACATACTCCCAAAAATTCGAGTGGTTCGTTCAGGTGTTAACTGGTTGTTGAACACCTTCTCAATCGCCTGTTGAATGGACTGAGTAAGCTCCTGAAATTCTTCATCTGACAGATGCAAAGGTACATACGCATAGCTAAATCCTTCTTGCTCGTACTGTTCAGGGGACGTATTAGCCAAATAAGATGTCGCTAATTGAAGTAAATTACCGTGAAATACGGAAAAATGACGGATATGGTCTTCCTGTGAGATCGTTTCAATTTCGCTTTCAGGAATTTGCAAGTTATCTATTTTGACTGAGAATTTGCGTTCCTCTGTTCCTTTCACCTTTTGCGTTTCAATGACTTCAATAAGGTTTGCTTCGAGTAAAAGATTTACATGACGATATAACGTAGCTTGAGGAACATCTTCAAGGATCTCTCCAAGTTGAGCTATCGTCAGTGGCTTGTTTAACAACAATTGCTGTACAATTCGCATCCGCACAGGATGAAGAAGTAAATCGGCTTTTCCTTTCATTGAATTCCTCTCCAGTTATCATTATATAAAATGATAATACAGTATCAAAACCATATAGTCAATGTTTATTTAGAATAAGGTTTGATCAAAATATCCCAGTATTCAAATCACTGGTTTCTGATTATAAATTTGATATTGCATTGTTATGTACTCCGTCATGAATCGCAAATATCACATGACGGTGGTTCACTTGTAAAATCTTCCGTTAGTAGACGAATCCACTCTTCACTCTCTCCAAGGGAACAGGTAGTATAAAAGCGACCTTTACCTGATAAGGAACTCTTCAAACATCATGACAGCCTTTACAATCAAAGAGTTTAAATCCATTTTCGGACTCTCGCAGTCACGAAATCTCTCTACCTCCTTGACGGCTACTGGACGGATTCTTTCTCTATGTTTCTTTTTAAATGACTCCCAATGCTGATTTTCATCAAATAAAATTTGTTTCAATATGTTTTTCTCCATATACTTAAAATACCATAGTAATCAGAACGATGGTAAACCCGAAATTTTCACATGAAAACAAACTTCTTTCATAATAGATGGTGGCTTCCGCGAATGCGGAGCCATGTTGGTTATTATCTTTTTAAAATGCGACGAAAGAAGCCGCCGTTTTACGAAGTGTTTCAGCACACAATTGATACTGCGCTTAACTATGACTACAACCGAACACTAATTATGGAACTTTTTCAATCCATTTTGAATGAAAGTGAAGGGAGAGAATGAATATGGAAATAATAAATTAAATATTTTGGTAAAGGGATGTTGACTCATGGACAAAATTATTTTTAATCTCAAAACTAGAAATCTTAACGTCTTCAATATTCAAAATCATTACACTATTCATACAACATTCATGCGGTAAAAGTTTGAAAGGTAAAATTCCTGAACAAATATTTAGTGAAAATCATTTTGACTTAAAGGAGCTAGTACTCAAAAAACAAATCATCTTTTAAGAAGTGGCGTCAAACTTATAAACAGTTTGGTGAAGATGACATTCTCTTGGAACGTAGAAGTAACTGTTCACTTCCTTCACGAAAAAAATTTACACCAGATCCAAACGTAAAAAGGCTAACACGAGTATCGTTTATTTGAAAGCTGAAAATGATTTCCCAAAAAGCTTAAAATCGAAAGGATGGTGAAATAGCCGTTGACATGGTTGAAATACAATTTACAAACTTTTTTTAACTTAACACCTATTAAAGCAATGTCCGTTTATTGTTTTTTCTATGCAGGTATTATCTGCAAACGTAGGCAGTGTATCTTCTCTATCATGTGAAAGATCACATAGCTGGACTTAACATTGTTGGAATTGACAATTAAAAAGCACTGTTAAGAAAAAAGCAAGAGATGATGATAAGAAATGGAGTAAAAAATGAGTAAAATTTCTTTACGTATAAAAATGTTCGTATTTTCATTTATTCTTGTTTTATTCTCAATCATAACGAGTAGCTCGATTATGATTTACAGTTTATTTGTTTCATTAGAAGAACAATTAGGAGCTAAAGCCATTGCAATAGCCCGTACAGTTGCTCAGCTTCCTGAAATAAAGAGTCAAGTAGGACAAAAAAATGGGCATTTAGTTATTCAACCTATAGCTGAGGAAATTCGTCTTGCGACCGACGTTGAGTACGTTGTTGTATTTGATATGGAACGAATACGATATTCTCATCCTTCCGAAGATAAAATCGGAACGGCATTTGAAGGTGGAGATGAGCAAGCCTCATTTTCAGAACATGAGTATATTTCAAAAGCAAAAGGGGTTTTAGGTTATTCCATTCGTGCCTTTGTACCAATTATGGATAGTGAAGGCACACATCAAGTTGGTGTAACAGTTGTCGGTATTATATTACCCTCTATTCAAAGCCTTATTATAGAATATATAAATGATATTCTTTTTGCATTAGTATGGGGGGTACTAATAGGTATGGTTGGATCTCTTTTTATTGCCAATCACCTAAAAAAACAAACCCTTAATCTTGAACCATATGAAATTGCACGTCTTGTCCAAGAACGCTCAAGTATGATGCAAGCAATGGACATGGGGATCTTAGCGACAGATGAGAAGGGGCAAATTATTTTTATGAATCGTCTCGCCAAGGAGTATACAGCATGTGAAGATGATTCTGTTCATTTAAGTCACTTATTTCCTAATACATGGCTCGCAGAACAATCCTATGGTTTTAATCGGTTAATCAATACTTCTCTTCTCTGTAGAGATGTTATGTATTTAATTAAAGTATATCCAATTAATGTGAAAAAACGATCTGTTGGATCACTTATTACAATGACTAATCGTCAGGAAGCCCATCTGTTAGCGGAAGAATTAACAGGAATTAAAACACTGGTTGATGCATTACGTGCTCAAAATCATGAATATATGAATCAGCTCCATAGTATTGCGGGTTTAATTCAGTTAGATCGAACAGAAGATGCATTAAATATTATTGTTGATGAGATTGCTGATGAGCAAGATATTATCCAATTTTTAAAAGATCATATTTCAAATTATTCAGTCCTAGGGTTACTTTTAGGTAAAAGATCCAGAGCACAAGAATTAAATATTGACTTTACAATTGATAGAAACTCTTATCTATTAGATATTATGACGAATTTATCGAGTGGTGATATGGTGACACTATTGGGTAATTTAATCGAAAATGCCTTTGAAGCTTGTGTTTCTCAGGAAAGAAAATTTGTAACGCTTAGCATAAAAGCAGATATTAACTATTTATTTATTAAAGTTAAAGATAGTGGCACCGGATTGACAGATAATGGAAAACGTATATTTGAATATGGATATAGCACAAAAGAAGGTGACGGTCGAGGTATCGGACTCGCACTTGTAAAACAAATTGTTGAATCATGTAATGGTCGTATTTTGATCCATTCTGAGAAAAATAAGGAAACAATAATAACTATTAAAGTAGGTGAAATACAAAATGACTGACATTACAGTAGTAATAGTCGAGGATGACCCGATGGTTCTAGAGATTAATAGGGAATTTCTAAAAGCAGTTCCAGGTTTTGTAATTGTAGGTACTGCTGTTAATGGAAAAGAAGCAGTAAAAAAAATTAAAGAGTTACATCCGAATCTTGTATTATTAGATAAATATCTACCAGATATTTCGGGAATTGATGTCTTGGTACAATTACGTACAGAACGGATTCCATGTGATGTCATAATGATTACAGCAGCGAGAGACGTAGGTGTAATAAAAGAAGCGAGACGTTTAGGAGCTGTTGATTATATGGTGAAGCCTTTTCGGTTTGAACGTTATAAAAAGTCGCTTCAAGATTACTATCGCGTTACAAAAATGATAGCAAACAGCGAAGATTTAAAACAAGTTGAAATTGATAAATGGTTAGGTAACACAGAAGATGAAGAGCACTTACCCAAAGGATTAAATAAGTGGACGATGAAAGAAATTATGCTCCAGCTAATGAAAATATCTGTACCAATAACTGCGGAAGATTTAGCGCAAAAAGTAGGGATGTCTCGAGTAACAGTAAGGAAGTATTTAGACTTTTTAGCAGAAAAGGAAAAGGTTTTAATTAAATTAGAATACGGAAAAATAGGAAGACCGACAAACTTATATACTTTCATTAAGTGATTTGACTTGAAACATGTATTTAGGGAAGAAAAGAGTGATCTATTACGCTATCTCCTAAATTTAATAGATTATCCACTTTCGTCATTTCATAGATTCAAAGATAATGAAAAATCAAATACCATAATGACCAAAATGTTCAATACTTTTTTAATATTGTGTTATTAGTAAGGGTTAGTATAATAAAAATTACCTAAAAACGATATGTTCGTTTTAGGTTAGGAGTGAGGGAATTGCAACGAGGTAATCAATCTTACCGCTTTATATTTTCCTTTTTCATCGTACTACTTTTCTGTATAAGTTGTTCCCAAATGAAAACGTATCCAATTGATTTTGAACAATTAGGTGAAGACGAGAGAATCGTTATTCGTTTTTCACATGTTGTTGGAGAAAACACACCGAAAGGTCTAGCGGCTCGTCAATTTGCCGAGATAGTCAAAAAACGCAGTAACGGTTATGTTGAAGTACAAGTCTTTCCTAACGGGTACTTATATGGAGATGGTGAAGAATTAAAAGCACTTTCTAATGGGGACGTTCAAATAATTGCTCCAGCAACGTCTAAAATTTCAACGATTGTCCCTGAATGGTCGATTTTAGATTTGCCCTATGCATTTAATGATGAATCTGAACTTCATCATTATTTAACTAACTCAATCGGTCAAGAATTAATTGAAAAGCTTGAAAGAAAAGGATTCCATACTTTAGCCATTTGGGAAAATGGCTTTAAGCAAATAAGTAATCGTGATTATCCTATTTATGAACCAAATGATCTCAATACACTAAAAGTACGAATTATGCCAAGTCGATTCATTGAAAGGCAATTTAAAATGTTTAATGCAGATCCCAAAATAATGGACTTCAATGATTTGTATTCCTATTTAGAAAACCGTTCCGTTGATGCACAGGAAAACACCCTTTCAAACATCACGAGCAAGAATATCCACTCTATTCAGAAAAATTTGACAATAAGTAATCACGGTTATCTTGGATACGTAATATTAGTAGACAGGGATTTTTGGAGAGAATTACCAGAAGAAGTACAACACATTATTGAAGAGGCACTTGCGGAAGTGAATGAGTGGCAATGGAATTTAGCAAGAAAAATCAATCAAGAAAAATTAAGCTTTCTAGAAGCATGTGATTGTATTGATATTTACTATTTAACAGATGAAGAAAAACAAGTTTGGGAAGATGCTTTTCAACCCGTATACGACTACTATGTCAATCGGTTTGGGAGCAAGTATATAGATGCACTTCCAAAAGTAGAAGGAGGAATAGATGAATGAGAAGGTTTTTGTCAGTAAGTATTATTAGTTTCATTGCAATATTTATTGCAGCATGTTCAGGCAATAATGGTTCGAATGAGACGACAAGTGAAGGATCTGGTGATAGTGATACACCTATTATCATTAAGTTTTCACATGTTACTGCAATTGACAGTGTAAAAGGACAAGCTGCGGAACGTTTTGCTGAATTGGTTGAGGAAAAAACAAATGGAAAAGCCAAAGTTGAGGTTTATCCATCATCACAATTATATGGCGATAATGATGAGTTAGATGCATTAATCTCAGGTAATGTCCACATGATTGCACCATCGGTAACCAAAATGGTGAAGTTAGATCCACGTTGGCAATATGTTGATATGCCATATTTATTTGAAGATCAGGAACATACTCGAAGTTTTTTTGAAAGTGATATCGCACAAACAATCCTAAATAGTGAACAACTCGCATCAAACGATATTATGGGACTAGCTTTTTGGGAGAATGGTTTTAAACACTTCATGAATAATAAACATCCTCTAAAAGATCCGAGTGATTTTGAAGGATTAAAATTCAGAGCACAAGCAGGTAAAGTATTGGAAGCTCAGTTTGAAGCGCTTGGTGCTGGAAGTGCTACGATTGCCTTTGGCGAAACATATGCAGCATTGCAACAAGGAACAGTCGATGGTACAGAGAATACATTCAATAATATTGATACACAAAAGTATCAAGAGGTGCAAGAGTATTTAACAATTAGTGAGCACGGACGTCTAGATTATGCGATTTTTGTTAATAAATCTTTTTGGGAAGGAATGCCTGAGGATATTCGTCAACAAGTGGAAGAAGCTTTAGAAGAAGCAACTGAACTTGAGTGGCAACTTGCTGCAGATGATAATGCAAGTAGCTTAGAAAACATCAAAGAGTCTGGTCAAGTGGAAGTTTTAGAATTAACAGAGGCAGAGCGAGAAGCAATTCAAAAGGCTTTACAGCCAGTATATGAGGAATTTACTGAAGTAATAACGGAGGAATTAATTGAAGGAATTAGAGCTTTAAAATAAATTTACAGGTATCGACAAAGGCTAATAATCATTTAACGGGTGTCACTCTAGATGGGTTGACACCTATATCTTTATAAAAAGTTCTTAGTTAAACATGTTGATAGAGAGGTGTAATAAATTGAAAAAACTTAAAAAGCTTTGGTCTTTCCTGGAAGATGTCTCAGCAGGCACATTTTTTTTCACAGGAATAACTTTAATATTTTACGGGGTCATGATGCGTTATATTTTTAATGATCCTAAGGCTTGGGTAGAAGAGTTATCACGATACATCATCATATGGGGAGTATTTCTCGGTTTTTCAATAGCATTAAGATATAATCATCATATTCAAGTCGATATTTTATATGATAAACTTTCTGCTACAGGAAGACGTATTTTAGACTATTTTTCAACGATAATTAGTATCTTATTTTGTGGAATATACACCTATTACGGAGTTACGCTAGTATCGAATCGATACTACTCAAAAATGCTTTCCCTTGATGTCGGAATCCCGATGTGGATTGTATATTTGATTTTGCCCATTTCTGGATTATTATTTTTGTTTCGATTTATTGAACGACTAATCAAGTTGATACGTGGAAAGGATGCGAACTATGATAATCCTATTACTTAGTCTTTTCTTTTTACTCATGTTTTTACGTGTCCCGATAGCGATTAGTCTTTCTTTATCTACAATCATGATCCTCATGTTAACTGACTTTAATATGGACATGATACCTCAAAGATTTTTTACGGCGTTAGATTCATTTCCAATGATGGCAATTCCCGGATTTGTCTTAGCTGGTGTGTTACTTGCACGTGGTGGGATTTCAAAATATTTAATTGAAGCATTACGAACTTGGGTCGGTCATATTTCAGGCGGCTTAGCTGTGGTGACGATTTTAGCTTGTAGTATTTTTGCAGCTATTTCAGGTTCTAGTCCGGCCACAGCTGCAGCTATTGGCTCCATTATGATTCCGGCGATGGTAAATGCAGGCTACGATAAAAAATATACGATGGGGTTAATCGCGGCGGCAGGAACTCTCGGTATCCTTATTCCACCGAGTATTCCCTTAATCATTTATGGAATTACCGCTGAAGAATCAATTGGTAAGCTTTTTATGGCTGGTATTATTCCAGGAGTTCTTCTAACCGGTGTTCTTGTTGTTTCGGCCATTTTTCATGCTAGAAAAAATGGTTACGGTCGCGGAGAAAAGGCGACTTGGCATGAAAGAAGGAAAAGCTCTTTGAAAGCAATTTGGGGTGGTTTTTTACCAATTCTTATTTTAGGGACCATTTATAGTGGTATTGTGACACCGACAGAATCGGCTGTTATTGCGGTTTTTTATGGAATTATCGTATCTGTTTTTATTTATAGAGAACTTCATTGGCGCGATATCCGTCCAATTATTATCGAATCAATCAATATTAGTGCAATGATTTTTTTAATTATTGGTGCCGCAAGTTTGTTTGGTCTTTATTTAACAAATGCTCAGATACCACAACAAATTGGTGCTTGGATTGCAGAAAGTGATATGAATAAGTGGACTTTTCTCATTATTATAAACATAATGTTCTTTGTCATGGGAATGTTTTTAGAAGCCGTTTCAATTATTTTAATTACGTTGCCGATTTTACTTCCTATTTTAATATTTTTCGATATTAATCTAATTCATTTTGCAATTATCATGACCATTAACATGGAACTCGGTATGATCACACCTCCGGTAGGACTAAATTTATTTGTCGTAAGTGGTATAGCAAAAGAAAAGCTCGGTTCAGTTGTTAGAGGTGTTATCCCATTTATTTTTATTATGATTATAGTTCTCATTGTCGTAATGCTTTTCCCTCAACTATCCCTATGGTTGTCAGATAGAATGTAGTAAGGAATTTTAAAGAGAAGGTTTACTGGATAATTAATTTCTCAAAAAATCTGTTGGAGAGAGGTAGGTTAAATCCTCTCTAACAGACTTTTTAATTTCATTTTAAAACGTTTTTTACAATCATGTTAACCCAAGTTTCGGCTGAAAGGCTTAAAAATCCCCGTATATCAATATTTCCATTTTTTATTTGGTCTCTGCAACCTTTTTTAGTTTGTTTCAGTACTTCCATTATCGACTAAACGATTTAAAATAGATAATAAATTTCCGATATCTGACATATGAAGACCAGTTGTTGGCTCATCAAGTACGTAAATGTTTCCAGAGCGTTTTAACTCGCTAGCTAGTTTTATCCTTTGACATTCACCACCTGACAGTGTGTTTAATGATTGACCTAATATCATGTAGTCCAGCCCTACCTCTGATAATGTTTTTAAAGTGGAAACGACTTCGTTTCTCCGAAAAAAATGCAGTGCATCTTTCACTGTCATATCTAAAATTTCTTTGATGTTTTTTCCACCTAACGTATATTGAAGAACATGATCCTTAAAACGATGACCATGGCATGTTTCACAAATCGTTTGTACTCCTTCCAAAAAAGCTTAATCTGTATAGACAAATCCGTTTCCACCACATTCAGAACAAGCCCCTTTTGAATTAAAACTGAATAAAAATTCACTCGCATGATTCCAAAGCGAGCGGTTGTGGTTCCAGCTGATAGCGATTCTTTTTTCGTCATCTTGCTTTCAAGCACAGATCAGCCAAGATGGCGGGTTTTGTCCAAAATTCTTGAAAAACCTGTTTGATGCGGTAGGCATTCCCCGTCTTCAGGTCAAGGACATGATACTCGAATTTCTGTGTGAAGCTACTCTTGGGTCTCCCCCACGGCACGCGGGCTGTTTTATATTGGTTACAGTGTTAGCATCGGACGCGGGGAAGGGGCATGTGCAAATAAGAGTAATGCTCCCAAAAATCTAGGTGTCGCCAAGTATGCCTTTTCATGACCAAATCATGAAAAGGGAGTCCATCGGTCCCACACGTCACACAGGTAAACAATCCTTTTCGGTCAAAATTTAGGTACAGGTCAATCCGACCGGTTTCAGGATTAAACTCCCGACGCTCAACGTACCATGTTTTTTCTAACTGTAAAGCAGCCTGATACATGTCTATTTCCGATTCTATTCTTGCCATGGGATATCGCCCTTTCATTTAAGAGGGTATCCCTAGTATTTCCAGTCATGACAAACGGCGAAGAGGCAATTTTTACTTGCAACGTCATTTGGACAGTATTTACTTACCGACAGATGGCGTTTTTTGTTTTTAAATATTTTGTGTATACGCTGTGATGGATTCATCATAACCTGGATACTTATATCCAAGATCCTCTGCTACGGCCTTAGAGTATTTTCTAAATAACCCATGGCATGTGAATAAAGCCTGCCACATGTTTGAGTAGGTACTTTCTGAATAAGTGGACAGTAACTTTCCCCAATCATCTTTAGGTAAATAATGATTAATAAATTTATAATTTTTCCCAACACTGAAGTTAAAGCCTTTTTTTAATCCTATTTTCCAAGACATCATTCTTAACAAATTGGGTCTGACAATCTCGTTCAAATGGTCAATGGAAAAAAGGATTTCATTTCTCGCAAGTCCTTTTACTACATAGGTTGAAACCCACCAAAATTCATTACAGCAATCATCAAATTCCCTTGCTGTTGGTCTTTTAATCCAATACTTGCGATCACTAGGAATGATATCATGCTTGATAAGTGAATCCTTATCAAGAAGTACTTCTACTAGCCCATCACTATTAGAAAAGTAATCATCCATTTCATTGATCGGAATAAGTGTTAAGTCTATTCGATTGCCATCCTCGAATAACATAAGATAGGAAAACCAATTCCCTAATTCTGGCGGAAAAAGCTCCATATCTTCAGGTTTTTGCATCATCAAACGCTTCCCCCAAATATCTAGCCATTGATCATCCTCTTTGAATGAATTCATATCTGTTACAAAATAGGAAATATCATAATCTTGGAATGAGTCACGGGGAATGTTTATATTAGTTCGTGAGCCTTCAAGCAAAAATGCTTGTAGTTCATAGAATGCTCTACAATTTTAAATACTAATATCTTAGTCTTTGCCAATCGATGTAAGGCATTATTTTTCACTTAATAAGCAAGTTCTTATTTCCATAATACGGTACAATAATAAAAAAAAGCGCTCCTTTCTTTAAAGCACCCATTAATGGGACATTTATTGAGTATTTACCAAGAAAATATTTTTGTCTCGCTTAAACTGACAAATCAAATGTTAAAAACTCAGGCAGTTGATCTTCACGCTTGTCGAGCATAATCTGTTCCGGCTTGATGCACTGCTCACGCAGTATTTCAATGTTCTGCATGAGGAATTCGTCACTGCCGACAATATAGAAAAGTCCTTCCTTATCTGCAGTAAGGTTTTTCACTTCGTCATAGTAGTCTTTACGGTTATCGACAAACCGTGCTGTGAACTTCTTGTCAGGTGCGGATTCAAAAATATTAGTGAATAAGAAGTTTTTTGATGAATCGATATTCAGGGAATGAATTTGATTGACGTTATCAGCACGTTCAAAATAATCAAGTACAAGCGGTCTGAAAGTGGCTAGGCCAACACCTGCTGACAGCAGATAAACATTTTTGCCTTCTCTTTTAAGCGGTACATTCGAATGAGTTTTAAATAATGCAACTTCATTGCCGACTTCATGATTTCTTAAAATCGTTTTAAACTCAGAGCACTGCTCTCTTATGCGTGTTGTGATACCGATTGAATGTTCATGCGGTAATGTGGAGATTGACATATGGCGAATCAGGCTGCGATTTGGTTTATCTCCTGCATTAAAACCTTCCAGTGCGAAGTGAGTGTGGGAACCTTCTTCCCATGTAAAGTCTTCCGGACAGTCGAGCAGGTACGTTTTAATCTCAGGTGCTTCTTCAATAATCTTATTTATTTTAGTCCAGTATATTTTCATTATCTATTCTCCTCGTACTCTATATATTTATCGCTACTATCTACTATACAACAAGTGACAATGATTCTCAATTAGATAGTATCTAGTTAAGTTTTGTCAATATCCTCATGCTCTCAGCGACGGATTAATGGACGTATGACTACACTGTCTCGCAGTTATAACCTATACAAGAATAAAATTTTATTTATTGTTATCTTATTTAGTAGCCTTATTCTTAGATAAACAAGTGCGAAATACGTTATTGAATTGAGGCTATTATTGATATTTCTTGCGAAAAGATCCTGGATCAAGACTGGTCGCCTGATGCAGTGCTTGGATTTGAAAAACAACATACAGACTGGAAAGACAATTCGATCGTGGGTCTTCGGAATAAATAGTGGAATAATAAATTAATTAAACCATAGTATATTTAATTTCTTTGAAAAAAAACTTGAGAAACATTTTAAATCGTATTACCATATTTTAAAAATGAGAAATGAGAATTAAAATATGAAAATAACCATTGAAGAATTAGCTGAATCAAGGATTGCTTATTTCCGAAACGTTGGAGAGTATGGTGAAAAGCAAAACAAAGAACTTATGGAAACTTTTAAAAAATGGACACAGTTGAATGGTACATTTAATAATTCAACAATTTTAGGCATACCACAGGATAATCCAGAGGTTACTCCTAAAGAGAAATGTCGTTATGATGTTTGCGATAATATAAATAAAGATTTTAAAGTGGAGAAACCAGCTCAAGTTAGTAAATTTACTGGTTTTTTTTAATTTTCAAAGGACTTATTCTTTTATAAAATAATTTGATCATTTCCTCTTTATGTTACTCTCACAATCTCGCCCGATCGTATTATAAGGTTAGCCAGTCTTTTCTGGTTGACCTATTTTTTATAGGTTTTATGCTTAAGGTAGCCGGGGTATTACGTTCGCGCCCATGGGTGTCTTTTTATAAGGGGATTCTACTAGTTTTTCGGTTTCGTCGACGATCATAATCTTTGTATTTTGCAACTCGAATCATCATTTCCATAATAGCTGCTTGTTTGTTGCATTGACAAGATGAGTTATGACAATTTAACAAAACGAACCATTTTGTTGATTAGAGACCTTTACACAACTAATCTGTAAACTAATAAGGTATGTACAAATTTTTGAACTCAAGGGCTGCCAAGAATGGTAGTCTTTTTTTTGTTCATCAGGATAAATTAGACAGTACATTTACAAACATACAGCATGTGGTATTCTACATTTAGACATTATATTGTCTAATGGGGAGGCGAATATGGATATTTACAGAGAGCTTTTTTTAATGCAACAAACATACGCTACCTTATTTTCTCTTGCAAATAAAATTCAGGTAAAGGGTGACAAGTCCCTTGAACTTTTAACAACAAGACAATATATGGCAATGGTGGCAATTGCTCATATACCCGAGGATGAAGCTACTTTGAATAATATTGCTAAAAAATTAGGTACTACAAAACAAAGCGTAAAACAAATAATTACAATCATGGAACGTAAGGGGTATGTCAGCGTGATTCCCAGTGATAAAGATAAACGGGCGGTTAACGTAAGGATTACCGAAACTGGGAATACAGCATTGCAAATTGTTGCCGAGAAAGGGATCTTCTTTTTAGAAGCACTTTTTAAAAAGGTATCAACTGAAAAATTAGAGAAAGTGTGGGATATTTTAAAGAAACTTTATAGTTTTGATGGTGAGGAGCAAGACGGGTTCGAGGAAGAAGGTAACTTAAATACGAATGAGGAAAATAATGAATTACAGTTGCGAGTGTTGAAGGAATTTGAAAAGCGAAGGATACATGCAATTAATGAAAGGGAAATAAAATAGGGCAATTGAAAATTATAAAAAAATATTTTTAACGTATCTTTTAAAATGAGGAAATGGAGAGCAATCATTATGTTTGAAATCAATGATGAAACATTACGATTAATTAAAGCAACCTGTAAGGGAAAGAAACAACTTAAATTAACTGTTGGTTATTTGGAGGACAATAAGTCTGTAATAAAAGTCTATAATGAAAACGGTGAACTTGATACGCCCAAAAAGTATAATTATGAAATTGGCTCTATTACAAAGACCTTCACAGTATCCCTGCTATCAAAATATGTTTTTGAGAACAGGATGTCGTTAAACGATTCAATACAAAAATATATAATAGAGCTTAGTAAGAACAGCTATTACCCTACACTGCTTCGTCTTGCTACCCACTCTTCTGGATATTCAGCAGTACTGCCATTAAATAAACGTGAATATTTCAACCTTATTTTAGGTTTGATTAGCGGAAGTGGTGATTTAAACAGGAATAATCCTTTAAGCCACTCCGGTATAAATATACATTTAATGCGGGTTATATTCATTAAAACTTTGTGAAAAAACTTGCTTAATTTGAGCAGAAACCATCGATTTTGTTGAAATAATGTGTATCTTTACAGCAGTACCTACACATTTTACAAAGCGTTTCAGTTAATGTGGGAACATCGGAAGATCAGTACAAATAATGATGTTGATAGAGCCCATCTCCTCATCATATAAATGATCTTCAGTCAACATCTTCGCATTCACTACCTCTATTCTCTTAAAGTTCTAGAAATAACTAAGCGGCCCTCCCTATGGAATAGAGACAGGCCACTTAGATCAAACTTATTATGTTTAATTATTTCGCCGAATTTGTCGATAACTAAACAGCAAACCAATCAATACTAAAATCAAACCAATAGCTATAAGATTGTATATGTTAGTCGCTGTATTAGGAAGTTTTTGACCATCGTCACCCTTCTCACTTCCTGGACTATCTACACCATCTTCAGGTCCTGGTATTTCCCCTGTTATTGGTGCATACACATAAGTAACTATTTGCCCGTCTTCTGCAAAAACACCTGTTGCATTTTTCGGCTTTTTAATGAGCTCATACCCTTCAATCTCTTTCGAGCTTGTCTCATATGGAGAACCTACTTCTCCTGTTAAGGTGTCTGGATCGACAATCGAATTTCCGTCCTCATCCACATATTCAACGACAACAGTGCCTTCAGGGTTCACGGGTTTATAAACATAGGTTACGGTTTGCTCTTCTTCCGTGAACTTCCCTGTCGCATTATCTGGTGTTTTGACTAACTCATATCCGTCAATTTTTTTCGGGCTTGTCTCATATGGAGAACCTACTTCTCCTGTAAGTGAGTCTAGGTCAGCTAACGGCTTGCCGTTCTCATCCACATATTTAACGGCAACAGTGCCTTCAGGGTTCACGGGTTTATAGACATACGTTACGGTTTGCTCTTCTTCCGTGAACTTCCCAGTCGCATTATCTGGTGTTTTGACTAACTTATATCCGTTGAGATCCTTTGGTTTTGTTTCATATGGAGAATCTACTTCTCCTGTAAGTGAGTCTGGGTCAGCTAACGGATTGCCGTCCTCATCCACATACTTGACAACGACTTTTCCCGAATCAGGTCCTTTCACTGGTGCATAGACATACGTTACAGTCTGTCTATCTTTTGTAAATGTCCCGTTCGCATTGTCCGGTTTTTGAATTAATTCATAACCACCAATCTGTTTTAAAGTAGTCGTATATGGAGAACCTACTTCTCCTGTTAGAGTGTCCGAGTCTGCAATTGGGTTACCATTCTCATCTACATACTCA
>NZ_JAXHDD010000065.1:0-21318 GCF_037072025.1 Pseudogracilibacillus sp. SO30301A
CTTGCAGATTGACTCGACCTCTTAGATCTGGACTCTACATGTTGTTAATCGACTCACATTCCGGAGCGGAGGTAGAGTCACTTTTCCCCAACGGTGATAAATCGTTACGTCACAGTATACTTCAACTGCTATGTTATAATATGGGTTCGAAAATAGTATTTTACAATTAATTCTTTACTAATAATGACAATGCATGTCTTATAATATCATCTGTCTCTGTAAGGTCAGCTTTTTGAAGTTCAGGAATTATTTGGCTAACTTCTCTATCAGTATACCCTAACGCTTTTAATGCTTCTTTTGCTTCTGATAGGTCAACTGTATCTGTATCTACCTTCTCAGCTGAGGTTACATTAATAGAAATTGTACTTGTTAACTTTCCTTTTAAATCCAAAATAATTTGTCTAGCTGTCTTTTTCCCAACCCCTGGAAATTGTGTTAAATACTTTTCATCTTCCGTTTCAACAGCAGCAACAAAATCAGGAACGTGTACACTACTGAGTATAGCAATAGCACTTTTAGGACCAATTCCAGAAACTGATATTAATTTTGTAAATAGTTCTTTTTCTTCTTTATCTTTAAAACCATATAAACATTGCACATCTTCCCTCACATGAAAATACGTGTGAATTAATAGTTCTTTTTGCAAAAAAGATTGAAAGACAAAAGGATTTGGACAAAAAATTTCATATCCAATCCCCTGTACATCGATAATAATTGACTCTTCTTGAATAAAGGTAACTTGCCCTTTCATATATGCTATCATTGTATTCCCCTTTAGTATCTACTCTTCAACCTTTAAATTATGATGTACATCCTGTACATCTTCGCTTTCTTCTAGCATATCCACTAACTGCATTACTTTTTCTTGTTGCTCTTCTTCAAGTTCACTATAGTTTTGCGGAATTAGCGTAATCTCTGCTTCTTCAATATCATAACCTTTATTTTCTAAATGTTTACGCACTTCTTCAAAATCTTCAGGTGCTGTATAAATCTCATAAACTTGCTCATTTACCTCGATATCTTCAGCCCCACCATCAATTGCTTCAAGTGTAAGTTCATCTTCGTCAAATGTACCTTCTTTATCTATAATCACAATATAACCTTTTCTGTCGAACATGAAGGAAACACAGCCTGTTTCCCCAAGGTTCCCACCATGTTTTGTAAAAGCATGGCGTACTTCTGATGCTGTGCGATTGCGATTGTCTGTTAATACGTGAACGATGACAGCAACACCACCTGGACCATATCCTTCATATGTCACTTCTTCGAAACTTGCTCCGTCAAGAGTACCAGTAGCCTTTTTAATAGCTCGTTCGATATTATCATTCGGCATATTATCCGCTTTTGCTTTTTCAATCGCAGTACGAAGTGTCGGATTCATATCAGGATCTCCGCCACCTTGTTTTGCTGCTGTATAAATAAATTTTGCATGACGCATGAAGATTTTTCCTCTTTTTGCATCTTGAGCACCTTTTCGACGTTGTATATTATGCCATTTAGAATGACCTGCCATCATTCATTCCCCACTTTCTTTTCTTATCCAAATTCTTATATAGTATAGCAAACTAGTTGATATTCATAAAGAAGTGAGCATATTCTATTTTTATTTTAACCGTAATTGTGTCGGAATATTTCTTTTATGTTCCGTTTTAATGTGTAATTGCTCAATAATTTGTTTATCTGTTTCAGGGATTGCCATTCCTTTAATATAAGCATCAATTTTATCATATGTTATTCCCATTTCTTCTTCATCAGTTTGTCCAACCCAAAGGTCTGCACTAGGCTTTTTATTTATGACCTCATCTGGTACTCCCAAGTATTCCGCCATTTCTCGTACTTCTTTTTTAGTAAGATCAACAATCGGCAGCAAATCGACTCCGCCATCACCATATTTAGTAAAATAACCCGTATACCATTCAGCGGCATTATCCGTTCCTACCACTAAATAATCATGATTTGTTGCTATGGTATATAATGTACTCATTCGCAGTCTTGCTCTTAAGTTTGCATCAGAAATTTGATCCCTTTCTTCATGCCAAGCACTTTGTTTTTTGATATGATATTGGATTTCGTTATATAACACGTCATGTGTTTTGGTTAAATCGATTGTTATATTATCGATTTTACACTGATCCACAACCTTTTGTGCATCTTCTATGTCTATCGGGTTACTCTTTAATGGCATAATTACACCAAGTGAATTCTCCGGATATGCACGTTTAATTAAATATGCAACTACTGCTGAGTCTAATCCACCACTAACACCAACAAGGAGGCCTTTCACATTTGCTTTTTCCACTTGCTCTTTTAGCCAATCTGTAATGGCTACAACTTTTGTTTCCATCGTTACCATCCTTTATTAATTTAGTATATTCTATCATAAAGTTTTCAATCAAATAAAAAAAAGTTGAAAAAGGCGATTCCATTAATAAATCGCCTTATACTTTACATTATACACGTTTTCTATTATTCTGAAATAAATCTTATCGGGATCAATTTTATCTTTTTAACACATATTACGGGTGTCGTAACCATAAGTACCTCTTACAGGTTGTTGAAACATTGGTGAGCTTGCTCCATACATTGATTGTCTACAACAACAACAGCAACAATGGTGCATCATCGGTCTCATTGCCGGATACATTGGTTTAGGACTACTCATCGGTCGATACTGTATCTGTGGTTGAATTTCCGTTCGCTCTTGTTTTGTTTCCATAGGTTTATTCTGTGGCTGAACCATTTTTTTGTCTTCACTTACAACTTCTTTTTTCTCCGTATATTTTGGCAAAGGAGGTGGATTCATATTCGGTTTAACAGGATAAAGAGGTTGATAATCCCTTGGTACATCAGCTCGAATCGGTTTTGGCTCGGTTACATCATCACTAATTGATTCACCCATAGGTCTTTCAGCTGTTCGAGCCATAGGCATTTTCAAATCTTTCTTTTCAACTCGCTCTTCTTTTACACGTTCCACCCTCTCTTCCTTTACAGCTCTTTTCTTCGCTTTTTCCATTCCGGTTCCCGTTCCACCAACGTTTGATTCTCGTTGTCTTATCTGTTTTGATTCTGTTGGAATTTTGATTTTCATACCTGGCATGATCATATCTGGGCTCGATAATTGCGGATTCATACTAATAATATCGTCAAGACTTACTCCGTACTTCTCAGCAATATCAAATAAAATATCACCTTTTTGAACAATATGGATTCTCAATTTTTTATACTCCTTTCAGACTTCTTAAGCTGGGCATATATCTCTTTAATAACATATGCAAAGGAGTTGTCCATGTTGAACAATACGAAAAAAACGCCTTCTCCTGTTTTGAAGACGTTTTTCAATATATTTATTTAAAACCAAATTGATATACTGGATATGTTCCAAGTATGTTTACGTTACAACCCAAAGCTTCCAACTCACCTTGAACTCCTGGAAATAATGCATCGTCATAAGGTTCATCTACATCAATGATAAAAAAGTAATTCCCCAAACCTGTTTTCATTGGTCGGGATTCTATTTTGGACAAGTTCATTTTACGCCAAGCAAATGCAGATAATACTTGATGTAGTACTCCAGCACGATCTTCAGGAAGTGTGATAAGTAAGCTAGTTCTTTCCAATGTTTTTGGACGATTAATTTTTACATGCTTTTGATCTTTTGCAAGCACGATAAAACGTGTATGATTATTTGGATAATCATGAATATTTTCTTCATAAATTGTTAAATTAAATTCTTTTGCTGCGAGCGTATTTCCTATCGCTGCAATTGGATTTCCATTCGCACTTACCATTTCAGCCGCACTACCCGTTGAGTTTGTATAATGTATTGTTGCATTGGGTAACTTCTTATGTAAATATTGTTGGCATTGTGCAATTGCATGCCGATGTGAATGAACTTCTTTAATATCGGATAAAGTACCATTAAAATTTGAATGAACTAACAAGTTTTGTTGTATTGGTACAACGATTTCTGCAATAATCGGTAATCTTACTTGATGTACAAGATAGTCTATTGATAAATGTACTGTACCTTCAATTGCATTTTCAATTGGTACAACACCAATTTTCACTTTTCCGTCATTTACTGCATCCATACATTCAGGTATGGTTTTAAATGCTATTTTTTGATCTCCGTTAAAAGCCGCATCAACCGCTAATTTTGTGAAAGTACCTCTTGGACCAAGGTAACCTATTTTGTCTGACAATCAACTTCCTCCTCATTCCCTATAACAGCAATACTCGTGTATTATTTCACATATAAATAGTCAACATATTATATTACTTTAACAAACTAAAGGATCCGTGGCTAATCATTTGCTTTAATCAATAAATTCAAATTCAAAATCTAATAACCTTACCGTATCCCCATCTGTTGCCCCATGTTTCCGAAGTGCTTCATCAACACCCATTTGTCTTAACTGTCTTGCAAATCGTTGTGTGCCTTCATCAGAACTGAAATTAGTCATCTTAAATATTCGTTCAATTTTACTTCCTGATAAAACATATGCTCCATCATCATCACGAGAAATAGTAAATGGTTCCTCTTGTACTTTAGGTTTAATAATTATTTGTTCGTCAATCGGATCCATAGATTTAGGAATTTGATGCAACATATCGGCAATACCATACAATAATTGCTTTAAACCGTCTTTTGTTAGCGCAGAAATCGGATACACTAAAATTTCTTGTTCCAATTTCTTTTTAAACTCTTCTAGGTTTTCCTTTGAACCAGGCATGTCCATTTTATTTGCGACAACAATTTGTTTTTTTTCATTTAATTTTTTATCATATCGAGATAATTCTTTATTAATTTTTACGTAATCAGTAAAAGGATCTCTCCCTTCAGTACCTGCCATATCAATAACATGTACAATTAGCCTAGTTCTTTCAACATGACGTAAAAACTGGTGTCCTAGGCCAACTCCTTCATGTGCGCCTTCAATTAAACCGGGTAAATCAGCCATAACAAAACTGCGGCCATCCTCCATATCAACAACCCCTAGGTTTGGCGAAAGTGTTGTAAAGTGATAATCAGCGATTTTAGGTCTAGCAGCACTAACGACGGATAGTAATGTAGATTTTCCAACACTTGGGAATCCCACTAATCCTACATCAGCTATTACTTTAAGCTCTACTCGAATATTCTTCTCTTCACCTGGTTCACCGTTTTCCGCCATATTCGGCGCAGGATTTCTAGAAGTTGCAAACCGTAAATTCCCTCTTCCTCCTACACCACCTTTTGCAATAATCGCTTGCTGTCCATGTAAAGTTAAATCTGCAAGCATTCTGCCCGTATCTTCATCATAAACAGTCGTACCGGGTGGTACAGGCACAATTAATGGTTCCGCATTTTTACCATGTTTACTTTTGCTCATACCGTTTTCACCACGGTCTGCTTTAAAATGTCTGTTGTATCTAAAATCCATTAACGTATTTAATCCCTCATCGACCTGAAAAATAACATCTCCGCCGTTCCCACCATCTCCACCAGCTGGACCACCTTTGGGAACGTATTTTTCGCGCCTGAATGCGGCAATTCCATTTCCTCCATCGCCCGCTTTAACATAAACATTAACCTGATCGATAAACAATTGTGTCACCTCTTTTTCTACAATATATATTCTTCATCAATAAACAATTGCGTGCCTCTTTTTCTACAATATATATTCTTCATCAAATAAACAACTCCGATACATTGTTAACTTGTGTCATTATTTGTTACAAGGATATTTTGTAACTCCACATTGCCTATTCTACCAAAGGACTTATTTTTTTGTCATTAACCCATAGCTTAGACATATAGCTGCTGACAATGGTGAGAGTTCAGTTGGAATTTATAATCTATCGGGCACATAAGGATCTTCTATGTGATCATTCGCTTACATCGCAAGTATAAACCGAACACCAAAAAAGAACAAAGGAGATATGTCACAATTTAGGTCAATTATAAAAAAACACAAAGCTTACAAAGGCTTACACTATCATTACGTATTGATCATTTTTGAGATAGTAACTTCATTACTATAATACAAAGTAAAAAACCCCAACCATAATATGATTGGAGTTTACGATTTACGCCTCAATAGATTCTGGATAAACACTTACTTTTTTACGATCACGTCCGTAAGTTTCAAATTTGACAACACCATCAACTTTGGCATAAAGAGTGTCATCTTTTCCACGACCTACGTTATCACCAGGATAAATTTTTGTTCCTCGTTGGCGATAAAGAATAGAACCACCAGTTACAAATTGACCATCCGTGCGTTTGGCACCTAGACGTTTCGCATGAGAATCACGACCGTTTCGTGTACTACCAGCACCTTTTTTCTGTGCGAAAAACTGTAAATCTAATTTTAGCATGTTGAAGGCACCTCCTTCTAGTCTTTAATCTGAATAAATTTTCTATAGTCACGTTCGATTGTTTGTAATGAAACAAGCATTGCTTCAAAAATAAGTTGAGTTTCTTTGGATTGTTCATCAGTTAATGATGACGGAATTTCAATATTTAGATACCCACCGTCCCCGGTTTGCTCAATATTTAAATCCACCTTACACAGTTCAATTACTGCATTCACTGCGCCAAATGAAACTGCTGAAACACCAGCACATACTAAGTCGTAGCCATACGGTCCACTATTAGCATGACCACTTATTCGAAAGGCATGTATCAGTTTGTCCTTGCGAATAACTTCTACTTTAATCATTACAATAATCCTTAAAAGTTTATTTTTTCAACAACAAGTTTTGTATAAGGCTGACGATGCCCTTGTTTACGGCTATAGTTTTTCTTTGGCTTATATTTAAAAACAGTAATTTTCTTTTGACGTCCTTGTTTTTCAACTTTAGCTTGTACAGATGCGCCTTCAACAAAAGGAGCGCCAACTTTAACATCCTCGCCGCCAACGAATAAAACTTTGTCAAAAGTTACTGTTTCTTCAGCCTCAGCATCTACTTTTTCAATGTAAATTTCTTGGCCTTCTGTTACTTTTATTTGTTTACCACCAGTTTCGATAATAGCGTACATTCCACTTGCACCTCCAAATACTATAGACTCGCCATACAGGTACTCAACTATGAGTTTATCAACCTGTTCTGTGCGGTTGTAGCTTGGTGCTACAATTGATTAACATTAAAATAATAGCATATAAAGGAATTCCTTGTCAACTTTTTATTTTCTTCATGAAATACTTCATGAAATACTACTGATTACGAAGTATGCTCCCAACTGTTTCCGTCAGTTTTTTTTCTTTAAAATATAAATACAAGCTGTAATTCTCGTTAATAGATTTTTTGCTCCCTTTTAACTTAATTTTATGGGTTTTATTGCGTTTGAATAGTGAAAATGCTTCTATTAATCGGAATTGTTCAGGCACACATATCACTTCCATTTCCATATCATTAGACGGTTGATTTAAACGGTTAAATAGAAAACGAATAAATGTATAATATTTATTTACCCATTCTTTCCTGTTTTCAAAAAGTAAAAATACGATTAATAAAAATGCGCTTAGAGTAAATGGTAAAATAACTATTTGCAAAAAAATAATTAAACAGCAAACGACTATGGAAAAAATAACTGTAAAATGGTGTGCTTTTCGAAAAGGAATGTAATTAGATAACATATAAAACATAAGTTTTCCACCGTCTAACGGATAGATTGGTAATAAATTAAACAAAAAAATAATGATATTAAAATAGTGCGCCGAACTAATAATTGAAGGCGGTAAAATGTTTAAGATATCCAAACATATAATAAGCATATAAATAATAATATGTTGGAGTGGCCCTGCAACAGTCACTATAATATCTTCCTTAATTTTCCTATTACTAGATTCATCCGTTTTCATTACCCCACCAAACACCCATAAAACAATGGAATAGATTCGCCATTTATAATGTGACGCAGCAGCATAATGACCCAATTCATGAACGAATACTATTGTTAACATAATAAATAATTGTACGAATGTACCTGTCATCAGTGAAACGACAATGAAAATAATTAATATCGGATGTATGTGGATAAGTCTAAAGAATTTAAGGAATGTCATCAACTTTAATCACCTGAGACGGGTCAATGAATTCTTTATCCTTCTCGATTGAAAAATATACCATTTCATTATCTTCAGTCGGCTGAAATGTACCGATCGTTTGGTTCGCATTTACCGTTTGATATATATGTACATCAATTGAGCTAAGATATCCGTACGTTGTCTTACTACCATCAGCATGTTGAACAATCACAGTTTTATGCGTATTTCGATCATTACCTGCAAAAATGACAACACCCCTACTTATTGTAGATACTGCTGTCTTTTCTTCAGGAGAGATCATTATGCCCGTTCCATTTGCGGAAAAAGTTTCTACAACCTGTCCGAGTACCGGCAGTGCCATCGCCTGTTCTTCTTGACCAACTTGAACTGTTCCTTGTGGTGTAAAGGATAAAGGGGAACCAAATTTTGATACATACCATTCATTCACCTTAGCAAATGGAAATTCTTCATGGAGCACTTCATGTGCCCAATCCTTCACCGGTTTTAATGTAGGTAGATTTGTTTGCATTAAAAATGCTACAAAGAAAAATAATACTATAGATCCAGTAGCTTTTAACAGATGAAAGGAAATAGTTTTTCGCTCAGTCTTTTTAATACTTGAACTAATATCATAAGCTGGTACATCAAAAAAACCATGTTTTTCTTCATCTGTTGCAGTAAAAGGTAATGTTTTTCGATTATTCAATTTAGTCCTATCTCGATCTCTTTTTCGTTGTTTAATTGATTGCCGAACTTTTTGAACTCCTCTATCCATATTTTTCAATCCTTTACAAAGTCATTTACTTCAAAGATATGAATTAAAAGGACAAGTTATGCTTAGAAAAGAGTGATAGATAGAATCAAATAAAATAAAAATATATTTTGTATAAGTTGACGGATGCTTTCCCCATAGAGCAAAATAAAAAACCGTTGAATAGGTTTCCTTAAAAGGTTGTACCATTTCCAACGATTCCCTTCATATCATGATATATTAAATTATGAACGGATTCCAAAAAACTTTTTCATACGTTGAAACATTCCTGTGCTATCGTCTAAGGATTGTAACGGAACAGTTTCACCTAATATTCTTCTTGCAATATTTCTATAAGCAATAGACGCCTTATTATTCGGATGAAGCGCTATCGGTTCACCGTTGTTTGAGGCCTTAATTACATCATCACTATCTATTACGATACCTAATAAATCAATGGAAAGGATTTGTATAATATCATCAATATGTAACATATCGCCATTTTTCATCATATGATTACGAATTCGATTCACAATAAGACGAGGTCGCTCCATTTCTACTTGTTCAATTAAACCAATAATTCGATCCGCATCCCTTACGCTCGATTTTTCAGGTGTTGTGACGACTATCGCCTCATCTGCACCAGCTATTGCGTTCTGAAAACCTTGTTCAATACCAGCCGGACAATCAATTAAAATATAATCATAGTCATGTTTCAATTCGGAAATAATTTCTATCATTCCTTCTCGCGTGACTGCTGATTTGTCACTTGTTTGCGCAGCTGGAAGTAAAGATAAACTAGTGAATCTCTTATCTGAAATGAGTGCTTGAGAAAGTTTACAACGACCTTCAACAACATCAACAATATCATAGATGATTCTATTTTCAAGACCCATAATAACATCTAAATTACGTAAACCTATATCTGTATCGATCAGACACACTTTTTTATCCATTAAAGCGAGTGCTGTTCCAAGATTTGCAGTTGTAGTCGTTTTTCCTACGCCACCTTTTCCAGATGTAACAACGATTGCCTCACCCATTATGAATTCTCCTCTCTAATCCACGTAATTCTTTACGTACATATGGTAAAACTTGAAGTCTATCAATTACAATTTTTTCATTCTCTTTATCCAAATAGCCACATTCCATGTATACTCCTTCTGATTCATAATCAGGAGCACGACTTATGTACTTAGAAATTCGAAGTTGTGTTGGATTCATGAACGATGCGGCGATCACAGTGTTTTCATCCCCATTAATTCCAGCATGTGCAACTCCGTGCAAATTCCCCATTATAAAAATATTGCCTGTCGCTCTTACTAGTCCTCCAGGGTTTACGTCACCAATTAATAAAAGATCTCCTTCAACTTCTAAGACTTGTCCAGAACGAATAATTCTACTAATTGTTTTAATTTCACTTTGCGCAAGCCAAGCCTCAGCCTGTTCTTTATCAATGACTTCTGACTCATAGCGCTCTACATAAAAGCGATTGTTTTTTTCAACTAACTCTTCCAATAGTTTTTTTTGCTCATTTGAAAGATAACGATGACCTAGTTTAATAATAACAGAAACGCTTTGTTCTTCATATTTGTCCTGTTCAGATGTTGTGACTAGTTTTCCTTCTAGTTCTTCTACAATATCTTGAAAGGAACAATCATCTTCAATATAAAAAATCAATCCTTCTTTCGTTCCTTTTATTGTAATTAATTGTAGCTCTTTTTGCTTCAATTTAGCTCACCTCATTAAGAGATTAACGACATTTGCAGCTTAAATATAAGAAAGAAGCAATCCTTTCTTTTTAGTAAACGTGGATAAAGAAGACAGCGAACTAGGAAATTCTACTTTCCTAGTTGCTCATTACTCCATCTTCCTAAATGTTTCACAGACAACAAATAAGCTGGAATTAAAAATAATATATTTGCCAACAAAGTTGGTAACATGCGGTGCAATAAGAATGTTATAAATGTAATATCAATTAAATTAACGATTGAATAGATGAAGAACAATAAAAATTCAGTAACGATTAAACAAAATGAAGCGATCACAACAGTCATTAATAATCCTGTTTGTAGAAATCTTTTCAAAAGATGTACAATATATACAGAAAAAGGATATACAAACATATATGCTCCTAAAATACCAGTATATACGACATCCACAAGTAATCCGAAGAAAACACCATATACAATTGAAAAATAAGTATCACTCTTATCATAAAATAGATTTATTAAAACAAGAAATATCAATACCCAATGCGGTACGATCAATGTGTCACTTGAAGTTAAACTAGATGGTAGTAAGTCAATAGCAACTCCTTCACTAACTAACAAAATAAATAATATAAGCGGGAATATTAGTCGCTTCATCACTGTACTTCCTCTTTTTCAGACTCATCATCAACAGTTAATGTTCTATCTACGACAATCACGTGATTAATGTCATACATATTAGCTGTTGGCGTTACATAAGCCGTTTTCGTTAATCCATATTGATCGGGAATCACTTCTTTTATCGTACCGATTGGTAAACCTGAAGGGAACAGCCCTCCCATATTTGAGGAAACAACTAACTCACCTTCTTTTAAATTTCCATCCGAATCCTCAATAATTCGAAAAATAAGTGCTTCTTTTTCCTTATCATATCCCTCAATCAACCCAAAAATATTGTCGCTATTTTCTCTAGAAACAGCTGCAGAAATACGATTTAATTGATCAAAACCAGTTATCAACTGTACTACCGCTGTGGAAGTAGATATCGATGTTACCTTTCCAATCATTCCGTCCACCGTCATGACGGCCATATTTTTTTTGATTCCATCATTCGAACCACGGTTAATCGTTAATTGGTCTAACCAACGTTCAGGAGATCGAGATATAACATTTGCGATAATCGGTTCAAAATCTCTAGGTGATTCCTTAATTTCAAGTGCTTGACGTAATTCTTCATTTTCTTTTTCGATTTCTTGTACTTCATAAACTAATGTTTTATATTCAGCTAATTTCTCCCGTAATATTCTATTTTCATTGTACGTATTTTTAATTTCTTTTAGATTTGAAAAGGAATTTACTACAATCGTAACTGGCTGGTGGATGATGTTTTGCGCCAGCCCTACCGTATCCATTATAAATTTTTCCGGCATTGACAATTGGTCTCTGTTTGATAAAGAATAACCAACAAGAACAACTAGACAAATGATTCCAATTAATAAAACAAATAATGATTTTCTGCGAAAAAAAGACATGTGTACACCTACTTATTCAATCGTTGGGCGTGTGGCAACATTTGGGTGATCGCGAAAATGTTGAATATAATCCAATGACTTTCCTGTTCCAATAGCTACACTCTCCAAAGGATTTTCTGTAATAAATACTGGAATATCCGTCTCTTCACTGATTACTCTATCAATACCATCCAGAAGAGCACCTCCGCCAGTAAGTACAATACCACGATTCATTACATCAGCTGACAATTCTGGTGGTGTCTTTTCAAGTGTACTTTTCACTGCATGAACTATTTTTTCAATATTTTCGCTTAAAGCTACCGTAATCTCTTTTCCAGAAATAGAAATCGTTTCTGGTAAGCCTGTTAATAAATTTCTACCACGAATTTCCATTGCTTCTTCTTCGGATTCAATAGCCGAACCGATTTCCATTTTAATTGCTTCTGATGTTCTTTCACCGATCATTAAATTATACGTTTGCCGTATATAACTCGTAATCGCTTCATCCATATTATTACCAGCAACCCTAATTGACTTGCTAGTGACTATACCACCAAGCGATATAACAGCAACCTCTGTTGTTCCACCGCCTATATCAACTATCATACTACCTGTGGGCTCCCATACCGGCAATTCTGCTCCTATAGCCGCTGCAAAAGGTTCCGCAATCGGAAAAGCTTCCTTAGCACCTGCTAATTTAGTTGCATCAATCACAGCTCTTTCTTCCACTTTTGTGATTCCGGATGGTACACATACAACTATATTTGGCTTTGCACCGAAACCTGATCGTTTATGCCTTGCTTTTTGTATATAATACCTCATCATTGTTGCAGTTGTATCATAGTCTGCAATGACTCCATCTTTCATAGGACGAACAACAGTAATATTTCCAGGTGTTCTTCCAATCATATTCCTTGCCTCATTACCTACTGCTGTTATATCTCCTGTTTCATTATTAATTGCTACAACTGAAGGTTCGCTTACCACGACACCTTTGCCCTTTAAAAAAACTAATGTGTTCGCTGTACCTAAATCAATTCCTAAATCTTGTGAAAGTCGAAACATTGCCAAATAAATCTTCCTTTCTTTTTTCCATGTACTTCAGTGTATATATCTTTACTTTAAAAACAGTATTTATGTGAAAAATACAGCTTATCGTTAGTAAATTTATAAAGCGCCACTTCCATAGCATAAATGGAAATGCGCGCTTTTCCTTTTATCACTCTTTTTTATTATACTTAAAAAAACGACAAAATGATAGGATTTCTACTGTTTCTAAAAATTTAATAGCTCTGTAAAATTCATGTAACATTCTGCTCGCGACTTATTCACAAGAGAAACGAATATCAAGGGTACAAATACCTATAAATAGCCTTTTTCTTTTAAGGAAGTAAAGGAATTATTTCCAATTACTAAGTGATCAAGTAATTCAATACCCATTATTTTCCCTGCCTCTACTAAGCGACGTGTAACGTGGATATCTTCCTGAGAAGGGGATGCATCACCAGATGGGTGGTTATGAGCGCAAATAATTGAAGCAGCTGAGCGTTTTACCGCTTCTCGAAAAATTTCTCGTGGATGAACAATTGACGCATTGAGGGAACCGATGAAAATTGTTTGGCGGTGCATAATTTGATTCTTTGTATTTAAAAACAAAACAACTAGATGTTCCTGATTCAAATTTCGCATTTCTTCCATCACATAATCAGCACCATCCTCAGGAGATCTAATAAAATAACTTTCTTCCGGTTTATATTGTTGAATCCTTCTACCTAGTTCTAGAGCAGCTAAGATCACAATTCCTTTAGCATTGCCAATTCCTTTAATTGCTGTTAATTCCTCAATCGTTGCTTCACTTAGAAGTTTGAGTCCTTCAAAATGCATGAGGACACGATTGGATAAGTCCATCACCGATTCCTTTTTCGTTCCACTTCCTAATAAAATAGCTAGAATTTCTTGATTGGAGAGATGACTCTCACCATATTTAATCAGTCTTTCACGAGGTCTCTCCTCTTTTGGAACGTCTCGCATTTTTAAAGTAATACTACTCAATAATTTTTCCTCCTTATCCTCTTTCCTCAATAATAAGACGTTCCTTCAAAAGAAGCTAATCAGTAAAATTGTCTTTCAATGCTTAATGATGTAGGTAAAACAGCATTTTCCCCTAAATTAAAATTGATTTTTCAGGACGTTTAACAGGTGGAAAAAACAATTTTAATAAACATTTATTTTTCTGTAAGATTTTCATATTTTTGAATTGTTTTTAAAAGAAAATCCCTTTCTTTTCGATCATTTGGTTGTTGTTGATCAAGTTGTTCTCTATATCCTTGTACTTCTTCTGCAAAATTCAACGTTTTCGCGGACAGCCCGTTAGAGTTATTTAGTAATTGATCCCATTTCTCAATAGAAAGCCCTTTATTATTTTCTAGAGACTCTAACGATGATTTCCAAAGTTCTAAAAATCTTGCTAACCAATCTTTATCGGCTTCGTTTACGTTTATTTGTCCACCTTTTATTTCCCATTCTTTCACATATACATCCAGGTTTTCTTTGGTCATTTCATCTGCTGAAAGTTTTGCATTCTCTTCTGAGGCATATATTCCCGCTAGTAAATAATAATCTGATCCCCGTTCCCAACTCACCGCAGAAAAGTCAAGTGCATGAAAAGATTGTGCCGATTTGTCTGCATTTTCTTTCTCACGAAACACACCACCTTGAACGACATAAGTATTCAATGAATCGAATGTCGCCATACTGGTATTTCCATCGTTATTTTCCGTTGTCTCTTGTGCTGCAGAATGTAAAATGCTCTTATTTTCTGGATCTTCCTGTTTAACCATTTTTAATGTAATAAAACCAAATATAATTCCGATTATTAATGACGAGCCAATCGCAAAAAATATTTTTTTCATTTGTGGGGTAAGTGTTAAACTCCGTGAAACGGTATGTGTTGACCCTTTTATTTTACTAGTTTTTTTCACTTTTGGTTGATTGTAAGGACGGTTCGGAAACTTTCTGTTTTTATGCATACTCTCACTCACCTTTTTATAGTTTACTAAAATAGTAGGTAGCTAGGCATTCGCCAATTTTAATGGCGAATGCCTTCATTGCACTTAAGATAGTTTTAATTTTCCTATCTGCTAAAAAAGTCTATCATAGTTACTATAAAAAGTTCGTATTCTTTTGTCGGATTCAACATTACAAAAACTAACATAATATCAGATTTTTTTATTTATAAGCCAGATTCGGACCAAAGTAATGAAATGGAGTGATCCAGTTATGAAATAAACGATTTGTTCATTCTCTTCAAGCAAAATTTCTTCCAAATAATCTTCCCAACTTGAGATAATTTTTGTCATCTTATCAATATCCAAAACATTCATTTCCTTAATAGATGCTGCACGTTCATGTTTAAAAGTTGTCAGATTAAGCTGTGCAAATGGTCCAGAAATAATATTTAACATTTCATTTAATTGCTTGTCCTTAAAACCAGCAAACAATAAATGTTTTTCACTGTTTGGGAATTCTTCCAATACTGTTTGAATAAATTTATTTGCCCCTGCAACGTTATGGGCACAATCTAAAATAATTGTTGGGCGATGCCAAACCTGTTCAAATCGACCCGGTAAAGTGGTGCTAACAAGACTATAAGCGACATCGTTCCAACTAATTAAAAATCCTTTTTGTCGGAGTAATTCAAGTGCCATTATTGCAAGAGTGGCGTTATGAATTTGATGCTCTCCTTTTAAACTTAATTGAAATTCGAATTTCCGATCGAAAAACTGCCATGAATTTAATTTCCCGTTTTTGACATACGTAAAATCTGAAAATAGTTGATAGATTTTCGCATGTTTCTTTTTCGCTTCACGATGAATAATGTTTTCGGCAATTTTACCCACTTCCCCAATAATGACAGGACAATTTTGTTTAATGATCCCAGCTTTATTTGTAGAAATTTCTTCAATTGTTTTCCCCAAAAATTGTATATGGTCTTTTTCAACATTTGTAATAATAGAAATGATGGGGAACACACAATTTGTAGTATCAAATCGACCACCCATTCCTGTCTCTACTAAAACAAAATCAGTACGGTCTTTAAAATATAAAAATGCTATGACAGTAATGATCTCAAATTCAGTTGGATGCATTTTGTTTTTATCTAAATCGAGAATCATTGGCATCATTTCGTTGAGTAGGTTGACGACGTCTTGTCTATTTATCTGAAGATTATTAATTAACACATGACCACAAATCCCTGTAAAACTTGGTGAAGTGAAAACACCGACTTGATATCCACAGGTAATTAAGGCATCATTCATCAATTGAATGGTTGATCCTTTCCCATTTGTACCTGCAACATGGATTATACGTAGTCCTTTTTCAGGATGATTTAACTTTTCAAGTAAATAATTCACTCGTTGAAGCCCCGGCTTAATTCCAAAATTCTTTCTCTTTTTTAGAAATGACTCTACTTCAATAAAAGAATGAAACATATTTTCACACCACTTTTTCTTGTAAAATAACGTTTTTTAACTAAAATTGATTATATCAATACATTAACTATGCAACAATTTTTTAACCTGGCATTCTCTAAAACACACGTCGATTGACAAGCGCTTACGATGGACAAAGTTGTTTGTTATACTTATATGAATTTATTTAACACTTTTAAGTTAATTGCCTTAGTTGCCACTAATTTTAGTCAAGAAAGTACCTACTTCCTTGTCTGCCAAGAAAGGATTAACATAATTGAAACTAACATGTTGGATTATTTATAATGGATTTTTACCTGGAGATAAATTCCGTGATTTTGCACAAATGCTCCAAGAAGCCGCGATTTTACGCGGACACCAAGCAATTTTATATACAAATAAAGAATTGCTAAGTGTGTTGGATCAAAGTTTAAAAATTTTAAACCATGATATATTGCCCGACTATTGTTTATTTACGGATAAAGACATTTACTTAGCAAAGCAATTAGAGTACCTTGGTATCCCTGTGTTCAATTCATCTGAAACAATTGCAGTTTCAGATGATAAAATTCGAACATATCAATTACTTGCTAACGCAAGATTGCCGATTCCACGTACAATAATTGCACCAAAAACGTTCGGGCTTGAGGTGTTTTTTGAGGATGCTTTTTTCAAGCGAATTTTAGATGCTTTTTCTTTCCCACTAATTATAAAAGAAACATTTGGATCGTTCGGAGAACAGGTCTATCTGGTTAATAATAAAGAAGAGATGCGAAAAAAAGTGAACGAAATTTCTGATCGACCTTTTATGTTTCAGGAGTTTGTCGAAACGAGTTATGGAAAAGATATACGCCTTCAAGTTGTTGGAAACGAAGTGATTGCAGCGATGAAACGGACTTCCATTAATGATTTTAGGGCAAATGTTACTTCAGGTGGGAAAATGGAAGCCTATGTACCTAATGACACTGAAAAGGAAATTGCTATTAAAGCCGCACAAGCAATTGGTGCAGACTTTGCAGGAATTGACCTTTTATTTAGAGAAAATAACAACCCGGTCATTTGTGAGGTAAATTCAAATGCTCATATAAGAAACTTACTTGATTGTACAGGAATAAATACGGCTCATGCCATAATTTCCTATATTGAAAAGGAAGTGACCTCATGAAAGGTTGGCTTATTTATGATAAGAATTCCGCTAATGAAAATATATCATATATTGAATGGTTTATTGACGAAGCGAAGCAGCAATCGATTCAGTTAGAGCTTATTTACAGGGAGTCGCTAACTACTGGTATTGTAGATGGCAAACACCAATTGTTCATCGATCAAAATACCGTTACTTTTCCCGACTTTGCGGTCATTCGAACAATCGAACCTATTTTACAAGTTTTTTTGGAAGCTTGTCATATTCATACATTTAATTCCAGTACGGTTTCTACAATTTGCAATCATAAAATACTTACACATATGGAAGTAAATAAATTACGCATTCCTATGGTACCGACATATTTTACGAGCAAAAAAACGTTACCTGAATATCCGCCAATCACGTATCCCCTTGTTATAAAAGAAGCGAATGGTCGAAGTGGAAAACAAGTTCACTTAATAAAGAATCATAAGGAATGGAAAAATGCATTCTCTGTTTTATCAACAAATGACATCATGATTCAATCTGCAAATGTTGAACTCGGAAAAGATGTGCGTGTCTTTGTTATTGGAAAAGAATTCATTGGTGCTGTGTTGCGTGTGAATAAAAATGATTTTAGGGCAAATTTTAAACTCGGTGGAGACGCTGTGACTTATATACTGAATGCTTCAGAAAAAGCAATGGTCCAAAAGATTATCAATCATTTCAACTTTGGATTGGTCGGAATTGATTTTTTAATTAGCAAACAAGGTGAATTGTTGTTTAATGAGATTGAAGATGTTGTTGGATCACGGATTTTAAGTGAGGTTAGCGATGTGAATTTACTTGAAAAATATGTGACGTATATTAAAAGTACATTATTAGAGGCAGAGTTATAAGGGATGTTCAAAACTCCTATGTCTTTACAGACACCGCAATGTATGAATATGGGGGCATGCGGTTTAATTTTGAGCTACTCTGTTAATCATAATATTACAGGGACTGTGATCATACTAAAGATCACCTCTATGGCGAAGTACGGTTACATACAACCTCTCCACATTTTAGAAGGATGCATGGCGAGTACCTTAGTGGAAACAGGTATGATATGTAACTTTACTTACGATAGACACAAGTAGTCTCGAGGACAGAAACAAGTCCTAACAAATACGAAAGGGACAGTAAAAAAGCATAGGTAATAATAAGATTAATTTCCAAAAAAGTAAAATTATGTTTTTAGGAGGGGTGCTTTTTTGCGCAAAATTAGAGGAGATGTTCATTTTCGTATAAAAAAGACCGGTGAAAGTGACACATCGCAATTCTTCCTTGGCTTGCTTTTCGCTACTCACGTATTTAACTGCATACGTTCCGTTGCCGGGAGCTACGCTGCCTCGAACTGCTCGGTCCTTTTCATCCTTTATCATTTAAATGGGAGTCGTGGATCTTCGTCTTGATAGATAGAATAGGTCCATCCGCCGTTTTCCATTTTTGAACACTTGTCATCACTACAATAAAATAAGTAGGTCTCTTTATCAGTACGGACACTTACTTCAAAATAATAGGGGAATACTCCACCTTTATTTTTATCAATACTTGTATCAATAGCAATTACATTCTCTTTTTTCGCTAACCTTTTATAATCTTCACTTTCAACCGTCTTTTGGATCATTTCGCTTAGGATAACTTTTTCTTCGGAGGAAGGTTCGTACCACTGTTCAATCAAAAGCTTTTTCCCGAAAATATACAGATTAATTCCTAAAACTTATTATCAATAAAAGAAGCAAAATCTTATTCTTCATAAATACCCATCCTTTTTGTCAAATTTCTCAGTAATAGAGACCTTCCTCCCCCAATTTCGCTTAAAGGGTGGTTATTTTCTTTTTTCTGACAGAATAGACACGATCAATGCTCCAAAAGTGAGCATAATAGTCAATAACTCAAAAACTGTCCTAAGGGCATCACCCCCTTTTTCCATCAACGACAGGAAAGAAAGGGAGCCAAACCATGAAAGACGTATACACTAACTATAAGTAAAGCACATGAATATTGAACCTAAGGTACAAATGGAGTTAACGGACGAATCAGTAACATTTTAAAGAAAAATGCATTTTCATTTACATAATAAGTCTTTCTAATAATAAGTGAATAATTTCATTGTTTGCTCAATTTGCAAGTCACCATTTATTTTGATTTGGAAAACCCATTTCAATAAGAAGATTATTGCCAAAGGTAATCCAATGTAGATCAACAAAAAGCTAGGAATACGAAAAAGCCGAACCGCTTATTATCACAATCACTCTTAGTGAACCTCTCCACCTAAATCGAAGATTTTGGTGGAGCTTCCCTTGACTTAAATACAGCTATATTTCACGCAAATTTAGTATCATTGATACGAAGCGCCTGATGTAAGTTAATTAATGAAGCCAAGGTCTGCTGTGTTCTGGCTAGGAGCTCAGGAACTTTTGCCTGAACTGCTAACCTTTTCTTTTCAGAAAAGGATTTAAGGATTTCTCTAATAAAGTACCTTGCACCGATATTATAGGATGCATTTAAATCTACATGATAGATTTTACCGCTTTGGAAAGTGACGAGATCTCTACTGTTGTTTCGCTGCCCTTCACCGGATCCATCGAAAGCTAGAGCAGAAGTGTTTTTAGAATTTATTTTTCTGATGCGCATACCGCAGTAATGAGCCATTTCTTCTACCTTGGATTGAATGCCTACTTGACACCAGTGGTGTAGTTTGTGACGAAGCTTTTTTGCACCATAAACTCCCTTCGGAAGTTTCATTTTCCCAAGGTATTCGAATACAATGATGTTCGCTTTGTATTCTAGGTCAGTGAAATATCCTCCATATCCCGCCCCAGTCGGTCTTTTTAGGTACTTTTTTAATTGTAGCTCCAGCCAACTCCGCCCTTTTCATTATTTCTTCAACTTCTTCTACAGACTTTGCATTATATGCTAGAGTAATACCTGAAAATCCACTTGTTACAGCAGGTGGATTTTCTTTATTAACATCTCTGGCCAAATTCTTCTAGCGGGTACAATGCTATTCGTGTTCCTTCATTTCTAAAGAAAATAAAAAAAGGATTTGATTCTGTTCCTCTAATTGAAGTATCAAACCCAAGCTCCTTAAAAAACTGATGTGATTTTACAATATCTTTTGTACCAAGTGTGATAATATTTAATCTATTCATTTCCTTCTCCTTCTTTGTATTCTTCTTTTCACTTACCAGTCGAAAAAGAAAATCATATTTGACGGTTTCATCAATCGCTCATGTAAAACATACCATTCTCGCAGTAAAATTTACCAATAAGGTACCTCTTCATTTGATAATTTTAATGAAATTCTCTTTTTCAACTTTCAGTAATTTGCTTATTACAACTTGAAACACACATAATATAATCAAAAAAATGACAAGTACAAAAAGAAGTTTAATCCAAAAGAATGGTTCAACACCATACATAAATACATAAATGGGTCTCTCATTTTAAACCCATGTTAACATAAAATTCCTAACTGATTTTGTTGTAAAACGTTTTAGTCTGGAGTTCAACCCAAATCGAAATCTTTAAGTCATGCACGTTGATATGTCAATGTTCACGACTTATTTTGTAGTGTAGACTATTATTTTAATTTGTTGCACAAATCAATTGATATTGTAAGTTTATTGCATATAATTGTGGTCAAGACCATTGATTTGGAGTGAATA
>NZ_JAXHDD010000066.1:0-19924 GCF_037072025.1 Pseudogracilibacillus sp. SO30301A
TATAATCCTCGACAGGTACCTTGCCATCGACCTTCCCATTGACAATTTTTATACCGTCTATCTGGTCAAGCGCGTGCGCAGTTTCCTTAGATATTTCACTATTTTTCCCTTCCTTTACCTTCGCCTTCCCCGGTCCCTTTAATCCACCCCCACCTTTAACCACTTTTACACCAAAGGAAGCAGGGATTAATGCCGTTAATGCGCCGCCTGTTACATAAGCGATTCCTTCCGCTTCGACTGTATCACTTACTGATTGAGCGGCTAATTCTAACACACTCATAGGATTTTGAATCAATTGTATCGCAGTTTCTTTGTAGCCTTCAAATGTTTCATCAGCTTTAGTTTTTATCAGTTCAGGTTCAATTGGATCGGGGATTATTGCGGATAAAGCGACGATACCGACATCTCCTGCAATAGTTACTATTCCTGTAACCATACCGATCACGCTATCGATAAACCCTCTGGAAATGTCATCTAGAGTCTGATCGAACGCATTGCTTTTTTCTACGAGTCCTTCGAAAAAACCTGTATATTTTTTCTTCACGGTGGAGGCTAAATCTTTATATGCATCAACAGTTGCGATCTCTTTATTTACGTTTCATATCTCCAATTCCATAAAACTAATTGACTAAACTATCTCCATTATGCTCAGAGATTTTAAAGTTAAATTCTTGACTTCATACTCTTGTTCAAATTGTTTTATATCTTGTAAAGAAACTTTTGGATTTTCACTAAGCGTTTTTGTCATATTCTTAATCTTATATCATTTCTTATTGATTAATCCTTCGTAGATCGATTTAAATAAATTAGACTTCCGAAAATAACGATCTATATTAAAAAACTGCACCTTTAGTCTCTAAAGTGCAGTTTTTTTATCTTACTTCCAGCCGTGATACTCTAAAAATTTATCTGGAATTCGGAGTTCAATTTGTTGTTCTAACTCTTGCAAAAAGACATCCATATCCGCTTTATCATACCATTGTTGGCTGTTTTTCAAGGATATTCCTGCGGAACCTCCATCAATAGCACAGCCAAATCTGCCTCTATCGTAATTTAAAATAATAATAAAATAATCATAAGCTTTAAAACTCATAGAGAACATAGTATAAGGTATATCGGTTGTATTATATATAGAAATATTGTCAACTCTATTATTAAAATAATTTCTTAATTCTTTAGAGATGCTCATTGCTATATTGTCAGCTTTATTTAACTGCATACCAAAATCCATCCTTTTCAATTAAGTCTTTAAATCCATAATTGTTTTTTAAATATTACCACTCCTGCGCAAGATATGAACCTTCATATTCAAGTAAGTCCGGTTTATGCGAAAATCGAATCTCTTTCCCTCCTGCAACTGCATCATCTAACACTGGTTTATTAAATAATTCAAACATATCTTCATTTGTTAAATCGTATTTTTTTGAATTTTACTCCAATCATCTCCAAGTTCAAAGTAGGTTGAATCCTTTCCTGCCTTCGCTATATAAGAATCAGATCCAGCTATTCTCCAATTAGGAACGTCATCTTCTATCGTGGGGTATAATTTCCAAGCATTAAAGTGGTAATTGAAAAATATACCTTATCTTCATTCTATATCCCTCCAAAAGGTTCAAATAAATCTTCTATTTTCTTTATATTTTTATTAGCCTTATCCAAACCATCTTGTAGTACTTTTCTAGTTGCAGCGTCTAAGTTAGGGTTATTTAATGAACCTTCTACCCCTTTTCTTATCTTAATCAACCCTTTATATGAATCCCGCATTTCTTGAAGATGGTTCCAATAACCCCCACCAGGTTTGGGAACAGGATTAACTTGTAAGTCTCTTAGAGCCCCCAAAAATCTTCGTCCTTAAATATTTTACTATATGTCTAAAGTTTCAAGATTTCTTTGTTGTGCTCTAGTAACATTATCTATACCCTTAGTACTTTTATTTCCTACTCCATCACCCTTCACCGCAAACATTTGCGGTTGCACCTCACTCAGTGATTTTATTTCCATTCCAACTAAGGTGATATCAGAAGAACCTGTTGAAAGTTTCTCTTTATAAAATACGGGAACTTTTACATTACCAAGCCCTGCTGATGCTGTGTCAATTTTTCTTTGAATAAACTCCAAACATGTTATATATCTGAAAAAAGAATACCACAATACTCATTGGTAAAATTGTGGTATTTATACATGTTTATTTTTTATTGTACACTCTATCATAAGCTTCTAAAAATTTATTAGGCAATCTTAAACGGCAATAGTTCTCCATTTTAATTAAGGTATTAACAATTGAGTCCTTATCATTATTTATAGCAAGAGGCTCTCCTAAAACTTCTAATAATACTTGATTGGAATCTATAATTAGTCCTGCCCCAAAAACACCGTATCTTTCTTCGACAGAAAGTTTAAATGTGAATGAATCGTATAAAACAAATGACATTTCACCTTTTTGAGAATTTAGCATTGGATTTGTTATCTTATTTTCATAATAATTCAACACTAAAAAATAAACATCTTTGATACTTAATTTTTCCACTATAAAACCTCCTCATTAGTTTATTGGTGTTGCTATTAATTTTTCTTCGTTAAACTCATAACCATTTCTTAATAAATACTTCAATTCTTTACCCAAGAAACCTGTATCATTTACCGGATTATGCGAAAAGTATATAGTTTTACCGGTCATTACTGCTTCATCAAGAACTGGAATATTAAACAACTCAAACATATCATTATCAGTTAAACTATACTTATCTTTAATGCTATCCCACTGTTTTCCAAGATCAAAGTAGGTTGAATCCTTTCCTGCCTTCGCTATATAAGAATCCGGTCCAGGTATATCGAAATTGGGAACGCCATCTTCTATTGTAGGAGTATATTTTCCAAGTGTTAATGAATCACTATCTACATTATGAACTGAATCTCGCTCTTATCTTTTTGTAATCCTCGACGGGTACTTTGCCATCGACCTTCCCATTGACAATTTACATACCGTCTATCTGGTCAAGCGCGTGCGCAGTTTCCTTAGATACTTCACTATTTTTCCCTTCCTTTACCTTTGCCTTCCCCGGCCCCTTTAATCCAGCCTCACCTTTAACTACTTTTACGCCAAATGAATCTGAGGTTAATTCCTCCGGTGAAATTTACATATCCATACTTTACAGAAATTACATTTATTGAATGTAATTAAAAAACTGCACCTATAGTCTTCCAACCCTTAGGTGCAGTGATTTTATCTATCTTACTTCCAGCCATGAAACTCTAATAACTTATCTGAATTCGTCGTTTTAAAACAAATTTATACCGATCTTGTAATATATTCAAGTGTTAAATTAGTAAACAATATCCATTACCTAAGTGAATATATAGATTATCTTTTTTAAAAACCTCCCACTCCTCGTATACTCCCTTATCAAGATAAGCAATAAAACTTTCCCAATTTTCTTTATCTTCTATTATCCTATCTTTTTTTAATGCCCACTGCTTTTCAATAAGATTATTTAAAATTGTATTCTGGTTTTCTAAACTTGTAGAGAGTTCAATGGTATTCTTTTTAACTGATTTAATTAGACTCAATATATCATTAATTCGTTCTGTCCCTCTAGCCTTAATCATCCACATTAATTTTAATTCATCGGCACTTATATTTTTTATAATTTCTAAGTCATCTTCTGACTTATATTTTAAGTATGTTCATAATTCTTCAAACTGCTTTTAAGTAAAAATATCTTTAAGCATATTCTCGGCCTTATCCATTTCACCAAGCACTGGATTCATATAATCACTGTACGATTCCAAATATGCCCTTACTGAACCACTGATCTTGAACATGTCCTTTTTTAGGTCTTCAATATTACTGCTCTCCAAGATATCATTAGCATGTTGATAACGTGAAATAATCATTTCGAGCATGGCTGTAGGTTGTGTAATATACTGCTCCTTTAAAAGAGCTAGTACCTTTCTTAACTGTATAAGTAACCTATCCTGCTTTTCATCTTTTGACATACCTTTTCCCCTTCCTTATCTGCTTGGGACTTCCCTAATTTCTTTTATCCATTCATTTGGCCAATTCTGTGGTAGCAAAATTTGATCGCCTCCTCCTTTAAAAACCGTACCCGTCTGAGTCATTTGTTGCTCTACTTTACCGATATTTAATTCTGTACCTTTGGGTATTTCAATAACTGCCTCATACTGTCTACTATTCTTCCGCTCCGGCAAAAGAGCGGAATCTATTTTACTTGTTATTCTGTTTGGGGCAGGTACCGTAGTAGCGAAAGCCCCATCCACTCCTGCCCTACCACCGAAAGTACGGTATACCATAATACTTTCATTCGTGATAACCGTTCTATATTGGCCATCTGTATATGTATTTTTAAGCCATGATGGTAGTACCACTTGTTCCTTAATAGTTACCTTGTCATCAATTGCTGTAGCATATTTAGGGTTATAATCTCCGGTACACCTTTAACCGTACCCTTAGTACCCTTAACTTCTACTCCATCACCCTTCCCCTTAAACATTTGCGGTTGCACTTCACTCAGTGATTTCATTTCTATCCCAGATGAAGTGATGTCAGAAGAACCTGTTGAAAGTTTCTCTTTGTAGAATACAGGAACTTTTACATTACCAAACCCTGCTGATGCTGCGTCAATTTTTCTTTGAAAAAACTCCTTGCTGTAAGGGGATTTATCAACCTTCGCTTTCCCCGGTCCCTTTAATCCAGCCCCGCCTTTCACCACTTTTACGCCAAAGGAAGCTGGGATTATTGCCGTTAATGCGCCGCCTGTCAGATAAGCGATTCCTTCCGTTTCGACTGTATCACTTACTGATTGGGCAGCTAATTCAAACATACTCATAGGGTTTTGAATTAATTTTATAGCAACATCTTTGTAGTCTTCAAATGTTTCATCAGCTGTTGTTTTTATCAATTCAGGTTCAATTGAATCGGGAATTATTCCGGATACGACGATGATACCGACATCTCCTGCAATGGTTACTATCCCAGTAGCCATACCGATCACGCCATCGATAAACCCTCTTAAAATATCAACTTGAACCTGATGGAAAGCATTGCTTCTTTCTTCGGATGTCTTTTTTTGATGAGGTAATAATTCTTTATTCCAAGCGTCATCCAATTCTTAGCATACTTGTCTAACATGCGTTTCATTTGCACTTTCGTAAACAGCTTTCCTTTCCATGTACTATAGCCCTCTACATTTAGCCGTTTAACCAATTATAGAATAAAGAAAGGACAAAAAATGTAAAATTAAATGCGGAAAATCAGTGGCTATACGTAAACGATTTGATCTACGACAAATTTTTAACATTGGTCACTTACTCATGGCTTCTCCTTTATTTTTCACTGTTCACAAGCATTAAAATCTATAAAAATTAACAATTAAAGCACTTATTAAATAATAATGTGCCTACCTACTTCTATTCATAAACGCAAAAAAGCACACATTGCCTTTAGATGACAATCGAGTGCTTTAGTCATGTGTTTTTAAGTATCAGAAATTTGTAAGTCTTATAGCAACAGTATGATAACTTTTATATGTTATGACAACTAATAATGCTTACGTGTTTGTACAAGTTAATTAGTTTAATATACATTTCATTTTGCTTATATTCATCAACTTGAAAAATGTCATCTCACCTGAGTTCGTACATCTTTTACTACTATTTTATCAATAGTGTAATCCATATTTTTTGGTACATCATAGATTATCTATAGCTTCTTGAAACACATCAATTAAATATTCATCGAATGAATTATAATGAACAACAGGTTCCTGACCACTTCTATCACCTAAAAACACTCTTTCGTTTACGTCAAACGTTGACATACACATAAAAAATTCTCCACTATCATTAATGACTACCCAGTGCTTTTCTAATCCAAATTCTCTATATCGTTCAGTAGCCTTCACAACAGAAGCTCCCTGATCACCTTCAACTCCCACTATTTCCACTCCGCAAATTCCACCAGAGCCAAAATTCTTAACAAATTCACGATAACCCTGAGGAAATTGTAAATTGAGCATTTCCTCTATTTTAGAAATATCTTCTTCGGATACTTTTCCATAGAAATCCGTATCATCCCCATATTTTTCGATCATTTCAAATATCTTTTCATTCATTTTATTTCACCTTTCCCTATTATTCTTGAAAACGCATTTTCCAGTAATTATTTCTGAAGTTATCATATTGCTTGCTTAACTCCGGATTATTTCTGAAACTCTGGCCATCATCAATTAAACCATGTAATGTGTTTGAGTATGCATCATGAGTTACTTCAGCAATTTCAACCATACCCCCGGGTTCTTTTTGTGTAAGATGATGTAATTCGACTTTACTTTCAACACCATCTTTTACTACATACGGTGCTTTACCTTTTGCCATTAGTTGTTGATTGGTTAAACCATTTGAGCTTGGGTCTTTTGGAACATAATTTTTATCTATGTCAATTTGATAAACTCTCCTAGATACATCTACATCTTTTCCTGATACTTTAACCGTTCCCTTAACTTCGACAGCATTATATCTATCAGGTAACCAATCTAAATCTACCTTTTCGGAAGATACCTTCGTAGATTTAAGCCCTGTAAATGAAGATGCAATAATACCCGTACTATTACTACCTACTCCATCACCCTTCCCCTTAAACATTTGCGGTTGCACTTCACTCAGTGATTTCATTTCTATCCCAGATGAAGTGATATCAGAAGAACCTGTTGAAAGTTTCTCTTTGTAGAATACAGGAACTTTTACATTACCAAGCCCTGCTGATGCTGCGTCAATTTTTCTTTGAAAAAACTCCTTGCTGTAAGGGGATTTATCAACCTTCGCCTTCCCCGGTCCCTTTATTCCAGCCCCACCTTTCACCACTTTTACGCCAAAGGAAGCAGGGATTAATGCCGTGAATGCGCCGCCTGTTACATAAGCGATTCCTTCCGCTTCGACTGTATCACTTACTGATTGAGCGGTTAATTCTAACATACTCATAGGGTTTTGAATCAATTGTATCGCAGTTTCTTTGTAGCCTTCAAATGTTTCATCAGCTTTAGTTTTTATCCATTCAGGTTCAATTGGATCGGGGATTATTGCGGATAAAGCGACGATACCGACATCTCCTGCAATGGTTACTATTCCTGTAACCATACCGATCACGCCATCGATAAACCCTCTGGAAATGTCATCTAGAGTCTGATCGAACGCATTGCTTTTTTCTACGAGTCCTTCGAAAAAACCTGTATATTTTTTCTTCACGGTGGAGGCTAAATCGTTATATGCATCGTCCGTATTTTCAAAAGGTTTGACTTTGGAGTTATACAGATCCCAAAGAACCTCCATTTTGTTCTCTAACTTCCTCTGCGTGTGCTGGATATTTTCTTGGATGTTTCCCATTTGCTTCTTAGTTGGTTTATGTAATATATTTTGATAAGAACTTTCAACATAGATTTAAAATAAGAAACACTTGTCGTCTTTAGTTAGACAATCAAGTGTTTTCTAGTTGTAACAAAAATATTTTTCCAAGTTTTCGATAATAATTTTATTTATCCTTGTAATGCCACACTTATAGGGATAAATGGTTCGCTATCACCTTGATTATCACTTTCTGCTTTCTAATTTATATTACCTGGTTCATTCAAACACTCGATAAGCTCCCTTAATATGCTTTTTTGAAACCCATAATTTTTAAATTACATTATTTTATACTCCCGGAGATAGAAAGATAGAATACTCTTCATTCGTAAACCGTTTATGAATGATTTTTTCCTCTATTAACCTTTGACACTCATGACTTAATAAATGTATATAGTATGTCATCTTATAAAATTCGTCATAAGCCTCCCAATTTTCTAAAATTAACGTTTCCCTAATCACTTCATTATTATCCCAAATAATTTTCACTTTACTTTCACGTTCATTTATTTTTTCCAAAACAATACTATGTTTCTTTAATTCTCCATGGAGACTATAATAGTCCCCCGGAATATCTAATCTTTCTAAAGCTTCTTTCAAATTCTCAAAATTAAATTGGCGTGTTCCAACATTGATATCCTCATTTCTTTGTGTAAAAGGACGAATATATTGATAAAAATAGTGCTTTTTTAGTTGATATAAATAGAAAAACTTACTTGCCGTTTCTTCATTGTCAAAATACTTTAAAACCTTTTCTCTTCCATCGCTTTTTTCCCATTGAACAAACACAAACTCCCATTTACCATCTTTAAATCTTAGCTTATAATGATTTTCCCATGGGCCTAGATCTTCTTGAAGCGATGTATCTGTTGCTATTATTTTGATATTTTTACCAGTCAATAATCTATGTATTAGTGTAATGTTCATTTTCATTCCTCTTTCTTTAATAGCTTTATATAGCCTAATTGTTCCAAGTGATAAACATCTGCTTCATAAAGTTTTCCATCTCTATCTTTTATTTTATAATTAGTATAATATTGAGTACCTAATCCTTTCTCATCAAACCACGGAGCAACTGTTCCTGCATCCACTTCAAATTCTTTAACAACCCTATACCTCTCATATGGTTTGTCCTTCATAAAAGGGGGTAGAGCCCTGCTTTCATATGAGGAGCCATCCGGTGAAAAGTATTGACCATTATTATTATCCCCATACCGATCAATAATTGTTTCTGGTTTTAAAGGTTCTTTATTGGATTTACCATTTAAAAAACCACGTATATGTTGATATCCTTCTTTGTCTTTTGTACCCGGATAAATGATTCTACCTGTTTCTTGATCAAAGTATATTGGATTATCATATGTCTTTTTATGAGCCAAATAAAGTTCTTCACTAGGAGGTCTTTCCCAGTTTTCTAACTTCGCCCTGTCGGTCTCACTTATTTTTGACGTAGAGTTTTCCTTTTCACCTTTCCTGTCCTTTACCTTCGCCTTCCCCGGTCCCTTTATTCCAGCCCCACCTTTAACCACTTTTACGCCAAAGGAAGCAGGGATTAATGCCGTTAATGCGCCGCCTGTTACATAAGCGATTCCTTCCGCTTCGACTGTATCACTTACTGATTGAGCGGCTAATTCTAACACACTCATAGGATTTTGAATCAATTGTATCGCAACATCTTTGTAGCCTTCAAATGTTTCATCAGCTTTAGTTTTTATCAGTTCAGGTTCAATTGGATCGGGGATTATTGCGGATAAAGCGACGATACCGACATCTCCTGCAATGGTTACTATTCCTGTAACCATACCGATACGCCATCGATAAACCCTCTAGAAATGTCATCTAGAGTCTGATCGAACGCATTGCTTTTTTCTACGAGTCCTTCGAAAAAACCTGTATATTTTTTCTTCACGGTGGAGGCTAAATCTTTATATGCATCGTCCGTATTTTCAAAAGGTTTGACTTTGGAGTTATATAGATCCAAAAGAACTTCCATTTTGTTCTCTAACTTCCTCTGCGTATGCTGGATATTCTCTTGGATGTTCCCCATTTGCTTCCTATTGAAATTACTTGCTTCTACCTCAGCATCACTCGGTTTATCAAGTAAGCCAAATAAAAATGAATTAGGCGGCTGATGGCTAGTAATTAAAGCATTCGTTACATTACTAGTATATCCGATATTAATCTGTTGTAAATTAGCCCAAATATTATTCCGACTCACTCGCATCATCGTGTCTCTAAATAGTGGAGAAATATAAGCTGTAGTATCGGAAACATAATTTTCAAACAGCGAGTGAAGATCATCCACTTGCTCCTGATATCGCTTTATCTCGTCCTTCGAAGTACGTATATGTTCATCCCATGCATCAATACTTATTCCTTCATTTATTTTAACTAAAGCAGATATTTCTTCAAGAGAGTTTTCCATTGTTTGTAAGGCATTTTTATACGTGTTAAGTTCTTCAATAATATCATCAAGTATTCCATAGTTTATTTTTAAATCACGTTTCATCACGAATTACCTCCTATCGCTTCTGCCACCTCCTCATCAAGTTTCTTCATAATATCAAAAATGGTTTTACCTTCTTGATAAATCATTTCCATCTGGTTGATCAAGTCCTCATTTACATCATCGTTCATACTGTTCAATAATGCATCTACCTTGGATACAAAATCAGAATTGAATCCAGCTAAACGGTCTTGTGTACTTGATCGAAATGTGGTTGAATAATTCTTGAAGTCATCAATGCCGTTTCGTAACTGATCGAGCGTATTTTCTAAACTGTTTAAATCAAGTTTAATTCGCTGTTCTTGCATCTTTGATTGGCACCTCCTGTCATACTAACGAAAATGTACCGATTGAATATCAGCGATTAATCTATCTAATTCACTCACCATTTCATTGACAACCGTTTCCATCTCTTCCCCAACGGATGCATTTTCTAAGTCCATATCAGCAAAGTTTTTCTTGATCGCATGTTGTGCATCTTGTAACTGTTGCACTATTCCGCGTTCCCATCCTTTACCATTAACCAACCCACGACAGAAATTATAATCGTACAAAGCCATTACCCTTCACCTACTTTTTGTTTCATCTCTTCGTCAACCCTTTTCATGTCATCTTGTGAAAACTCAATAGAATTCAAGTTTTTATCGACGATAAACTCTTCTTTCATGAGATAAACAAACGCATCCTCTATGTTGTCCGCAAAACCACGATGAACAACCTGTTTAATCAATGGTTTCGTAAAATAAACTTTCGCTTCCTTTGTCATCTCACCGATTGGATAAATAATTCCTCCATAAGGAAAATAACTGTTGTATCCGGTTGGAGCAATAAACCGTTCAGTGATAACTACTCTGGTTGGTTCTTCAGACTGCTCACTCGGTTTAAAATAGGTTGGATTTAATTCTACAACAGTTCCAAGAGGCAAAACTTCTCTAGTAATTTCAATCACAAAGGACAGAAGTTCAACGAAGACATCTTCAGGTAGTTCAAACTGTTTAGTAGAAAACGCTATAGAATGAGCTGTTCCGTCATTATGATAAGTAATGATATCTTGCTGATGATGCAAATCAATAGATGAAAGCTTTTGCTTATACGCTTGGTGTAAATGGTTAAAAAACTGATTATCTTCTGCATATTTGGAAAAAAATCCTTTTATAATGGGAATGGATTCCGTATCTAAGTCTTGACTTCGTTTCTGAATAATTTGCTCTACTTTTTTTAAAGCAAGATCTATTACCTTTTGTTTCATATCCTACTCCTCTTTTCTTCCTAACTTGAAACTTCTTTTAAGACAAAATTGCTAAATATTTAAAAATGGAAATTCATTTCATACCTTACTATAACACCATCAAACTGTTGTTTCATGAGGATTAGGACATGGCAAAAATGGAACAGGAATCGAGTGAGTTAGCATAGAAATACAGGAATATTTTACCGTATTTACCCACAAAAAACTGCAGAAAGATTTTTCAGGTTACCATGATATTGGACATTCTCCTTTGTGAATTGATTTGGTTAACCTTAAATTTACAAAAGGTTTGAATGTCCTTTTTTATTTAGTTTATTCGACAAAGGTTCCTAACATATGAGCCTTGGTGGCAAAATAATATACGACATATTTTTTGCAAGAGTTTAGTCAATTTAGTGTCTTTCACAACTTTGTAAAAAGCTATAAATTTTTTTCACATTTTTTTAAAATTGGGTATTCCCTTTTTAGTAACACCCATGTTACAATAAATTGAATCAAAATTTGTAAGTTGTTTAGGTAATTAATTTAATAAAATAATATTTAGATAAAAGGGAAGGCAAATGGTGCGCCACCAGAGGTATCTCTGGTTCTAGTAGGTTCGATTCCTACCCCGAATTTTCGTTGATGTGGTTAATAAGTTAACTAAAATTCGTGGGTGTCCACCAGGCCAAACTCCCTTTGTTTGGGCACCCAACTTAACTAAAAAGAAGGAGGGTGCATTTTCATGCTCAAAAAACGCGATTTACATGAAGTACCAACATTATTTGAATTATCATCTCATCCGGACGTGCGTCCATATATACGCCATCAGGCAGAAACTTCTGATGAGTTTTATTTCCTAACGAAACAGATTATTGAAGCCGAAAGTAACGGTGATTTAATTTCTAGAACTATTTTAGATGAATATGAACAACCAATTGGCACTATTAATTTATATGATATTAATGAAAAAAGCGGTTTTTTAGCTACTTGGGTTGGGCAGCCATTTTTTGGAAAAGGGTATAATAAAATAGCGAAACAGCAATTTTTAGATGAGCTATTTTTCTCACTTGATATCGAAACAGTTTTTATGAAGGTGAGGAAATCGAATTTGCGCTCTCTCAAAGCTGTTTCAAAAATGGATTATGTCGCTCAAGCAAACTTACTTTATCCTGAAGTTTATAATGCTATTAATAAAATTGACGAACTTTATGATCTTTTTGTTATTTCAAAAGAGCATTATATGTCTTATATGCAGTTTACACAAAATGTGGAAGAAGAAACTGCGGAAGTAGTTTCGTAATGGAATAATTAGAAAAGAGCTGAAAATAAAAATAAGCTCTTTTTTTATTTCACTTTATAAAACTATATGTTATACTACATATATAACATATATTATGGATGTTAGGATTGATAACAAATGTATATCCAATTAGATTTCGAATCTGATATTCCTATTTACGAGCAATTAAAGGATGAAATTATAATGGGAATTGCAAAAAAACAATTACTTCCCGGAGAACGATTACCCTCTGTTAGAGCACTTGCGGGCGATATTGGGATCAATCTTCACACAGTTAATAAAGCTTATCAGCAATTAAAACAAGAAGGTTTTTTATTAATCCACCGACAAAGAGGAGTGGTTGTAAACCCTGAAGGAACACCGAAAGCAGATGAAAAATATGAAAAGAAATTAACTGCTTTACTCCGACCACAAATTGCAGAGTCTTTCTGTCGTGGAATAAATAAGGAAAAATTTTGGGAAATTTGTGAAACGGTTTATGAAGAGATTAAAGAAGGTGATATAAATGAATAGTCAAATTATCTTTTTAAACACACTATTTATATTAATTTGTTTCATTTTTTCCTTAACACCCTATTTAACAAGGAAGACAGAGAACTTTGGCGTCTCGATCCCAGAGTCTTTATATGAGCGTAATGATTTTAAAGGTATGAGAAAAAAGTATGCCTCTTCTTTACTAATCATCGGCATATTTTTGGGAGGAGGTCTTTTCGTTCTAGCTTCCATACTAAATGAAAATACAATGATAATTATGTATACGATCATTATATTCGTCTATATCCTCTTAGGCTTTCTAATTTATCTCCTTTTCTATAAACAAATGAAAAAGATAAAAAACGCTGAAAATTGGCAGGAAAAACGAAAACAATCTGTAATTGTTGATATGAAATTCCGTCAAGAAAAGATCACTTATTCTCAATGGTGGTTTCTAATTTCAGCAATGATTATTATTGCAACACTTGTTATCACATTTCTTTATTATGATCGCATTCCGGCTCAAATACCTATGCATACAGGTTTTTCAGGAAACGTATCTTATGAAGAAAAATCAATTGTCAATCTCTTATTATTACCAGGTACCCAAGTTTTGTCATTAATTATGTTTATCTTTATCAATTTTATTATTAAAAATGCAAAACAGCAGGTAAGTGTTGAAAATCCGGAAACATCTAAACTTCAAAACCTTATCTTTAGAAGAAGATGGTCAGCATTCTTAATTTGGACAGCAGCATTAACACAATCCTTGTTATTGTTCTCGCAACTCACGTTGATCTTTCCAAGTTTAAGTACTTATGAAAATCTCGTTATCTACGTATTTACTTCAATCATTATTGTTGGAACACTTATTCTTGCATTTACAACTGGGCAAGGCGGAAGCCGCGTGAAGTTAGAAAAGCAATCTGACACAGAAGTGATCGATCGTGACGATGATCGTTACTGGAAACTTGGACAGTTCTATGTAAATAGAAATGATCCAGCTATTTTTATAGAAAAACGTTTTGGAATAGGATGGACGAATAACTGGGCTCACCCGTTATCATGGGGTCTTGTTTTAGTCCTTATTATAATCATTATGATTCCAATTATACTTTTTTAGTAAAGGAGGGGTTTTCATGGATGTCTTATCGACAATTAATTGGGGGATTATCCTTCCCTTTCTCGTTATTCAAACAATATTAATCATTGTTGCTTTCATCGATTGGATTAAAGTTGATAAAACAAATGGTCCCAAATGGGTTTGGCTTCTACTCATTTTCTTTGTTACTACGTTTGGACCGATTTTATACTTTATTTTTGGAAGAAGAAGGGATATGTAAATGAACATTATCACTGTTAATCAATTAACAAAAAAATTTAATTCCAATACTGTCGTGAACAAAATCAGTTTTCAATTGGAAACAAATAAATGTATTGCTTTAATCGGACCAAATGGTGCTGGAAAAACTACTACCTTACGCATGATCGCCGGTTTAATCAAACAGACTTCCGGTACAATTCAATTTCTAAATGAAGAACAGCAAGATTTCCGGAGCTTCACCGGTTATTTGCCCCAACATCCCGTTTTTTATAATTGGATGTCTGGTCTTGAATTTTTAATATATTGTGCAAAGCTCACGTTTATCGATCATAAAACGGCGAAAACAAGAGCTGAAAATTTACTTGAAAAAGTGGGCTTAATAGATGCAAGACACAAGCGAATAGGAACATATTCAGGCGGAATGAAACAACGGCTTGGGATTGCTCAAGCAATTATTCACCAACCGAAACTCGTTATCTTAGATGAACCCGTTTCCGCTCTTGATCCGATTGGAAGAAGAGAAGTACTAACCTTAATGGATGAAATGAAAAAAGAGATGACAATTCTTTTTTCCACACATATATTAAACGACGCTGACGAAATCAGTGATGAACTATTATTACTACATGGAGGTAAAATTGCTGAATCTGGCTCAATGGAATCGTTACGAAAAAAATATCAAACAGCTAAAATTGAATTGGAATTTGATGATTCCGCTAAAAAATACGAAACGGATATCCAATCATTAAACGGAGTTACCGCAACCACTATAAAAAAAGATGCTATTCATGTAACTGTCTCAGATATGGATATAGCACGGATGGAAATTATTAAAATTGCTAATGAAAATGGCTGGCCTTTAACTAACTTTACTGTTAATCGCGCCTCTCTCGAAGATATGTTTATGAAAGCGGTGAATTGATATGCAATGGATCACTTTATTTAATAAAGAAGTACTTGAGAATTGGAGAAATAAAAAATGGATATGGGTTCCAATTGTAATGATACTGTTAACTATTATGGATCCTATTTCTTACTATTACTTACCCGAAATTATCAATTTAGCAGGTGGGGTTCCAGAAGGGACTATTATTGAGATACCAAAACTTGCTCCTTCAGAAGTAGTCATGATGAGCATAGAACAATTAAACCTTTTCGGTGTGCTGACCATTATATTATTATCAATGGGAACGATCGCCGGTGAAAGACAAAACGGGACTACAGAGATTATTATGGTTAAACCAGTAAAGCACCATAACTATATCACCGCTAAATGGACTGCTTTCCTTTTACTAGTCTGGATTGGTCTATTTTTAGGGTTACTGATTAATTGGTATTATACAAATCTTTTATTTGGTAATTTAAATTTTTTAACGATGCTGAAAATTTTTCTGTTTTACGGGTTATGGTTTACGTTTGTTTTAACTGTTTCTATTTTTTATAATACACTGTTTAAAGTACCTGGATTAGTAGCAGCTTGTACAGTCATTACATTACTTGGTTTGAGTCTTGTTAATACTATTTTAGGGCATAAACTAACCTTATTTCCGAATCAATTATCTACTTATATTTATCAAATGGTTGAAACCAATTCTATATCTAATCATTTACTCGGTACTTCTGTCATCGTTTTGACGCTTACAGTCCTTATTTTGATAGCTTCCATCTATATTTTCAAAAATAAGGAAGTTGTAAATTAGAAGTGGTATTTTATTGAAATAAGACTTGGATAAAATATTATACTCCAAAGACGAACGATTACAGAAAGTTTATAATGTTACTGTTACAACAATTAGCTCTTAATCCGTAGTTGAAGAATACTGTGACGTAACGATTTATCACCGTTGGGGAAAAGTGACTCTGCCTCCGCTCCGGAATGTGAGTCGATGAACAACATGCAGAGTCCAGATCTAAGATGTCGAGTCGATCCGCATGACGGGCATGTTTTGATATTAATCGTGACCGTTTTGGGTTAGAGTCGTGGAAAAAGGGCATGTTTCGATATTAATCGTGACCGTTTTGGGTTAGAGTCGTGGAAAACGGGCATGTTTCGATGTTAATCGTTACCGTTTTGGGTTAGAGTCGTGGAAAAAGGGCATGTTTCGATGTTAATCGTGACCGTTTTGGGTTAGAGTCGTGGAAAACGGGTATGTTTCGATATTAATCGTGACCGTTTTGGGTTAGAGTCGTGGAAAAAGGGCATGTTTTGAAATTAATTGTGACCGTTTTGGGTGGGGTCATGGAAAACGGCGAGTCTTTTTCCAACATGTCGAGTCGATCCGTATCGATTTATTAATAAGTAGAGCCTTATGTCGCAGTTTATGGAAAATCAGTAATAAAAGTTCATAAAAGCATCCAAAAAATCCGAACTAAAATTTGCATCATAGTTCGGATCTCTCTTTGACTAAAACTTTTTTATAATTAATTACCAATTAAATAGTTATTCTTCTTAACAGGAAGAACGAACATAAGTAGACGAATACTCCGACTGTAAATAATTGAAAAAAGAATGAAAAACTAAAATTCTCGTAAATTAAAATAATGAAATCCAATAACCAGCCATTTGAAAAGCCAAAGACAATAACCATTACTAGAGCCCCTAAGAAACTAAAACCACCAATCAAGCCAAATTGGTAAAAGATGAGTCCGATAATAAACATAACTGCAAGTAAGAAAAAAGAAATAGAAGTATCAATGACAATACGCATCATCCATGAATTTACACCTAATAAATCGCCAATATGATTAAAGGTCATAGATGTATCATCTTCCATAATTGTGATAATTCCATAATCCCGCTCTGTTCCAATTATCATGGATACAAATTTATTAACCGTATTAGATATCACAGCATTTAGCAAGGTCAATAAAAATGCGTAGACACCAAAGCTAATAAATATATTTTTTCTTGTACTCCCCATCTTTATTAAATAAGGGAATGCGTTATTTACTGTCCAATACCCTATGACTGCTGCAAAAACATAGACTGGTATTGAAAGTTCAAAAGCTATTTCTGTGTCTGGCATTAAAATAGTTGCTGCAATAGTAACGATTAATAATGCCAATAAAATAGCCCAAAAGACAGTCAGTGAAAAACGAATATTAGCAAACAAATAATAAAGTGCACCTTGAAATTGTTTTGACATCATTATGCCCCCTTCCCCGATTCTGTAAGATAGATCATCAGATCTTGGATTGGTATTCCTTCAACTTGTAAATTCAACTTTTGCGCTTCCGCTTTATCTCCATAAATATATGCCGTCATCATATTCGCAAGTTGCTTCGTTTTCATCACCTTTTTATTACAAATAAACTTCTCGACCTCTGTTTTCTCTCCGGTAACCGTAAATGTTTGCTCACGTAATACATCTGCTGTTTCTTGTAAAATTAATTCACCTTCTTGTAAAATAAGCACTTCTTCAAATAACAAACTTACTTCATCGATTAAATGAGTCGAAAAAATAACTGTACGTTTTTCTTGTTCATATTGTTCTAGTAAAATATCATAAAACTTCTTTCTAGCTGCTGCATCCATTCCAATATACGGCTCATCAAAAATAGTAATCGGAGCTTTACTCGCTAACCCAACAATTACTCCTAACGCTGATGCCATCCCTTTCGATAATGTTTTTATCCTGGATTTTTCATTTAGCTTATACTCTTTAATTAATTTGTCTGCTAATTCCTGATCCCAATTTGGATAAAATAGCGCATAAGATTTGAGTACTTGTTTGATTCTCATATCTTTATGAAAATTATCTCCTTCTTTTATTAGACAAATATTTTCTACTATATTCCGATTGTCGAAAGGATTTATCCCATCAATAAGTACTTCACCGTGTGTCACTAATTGATGTCCGGCTAATATCTCCATAAATGTCGTTTTTCCTGCACCATTTCGACCGAGTAACCCATATATTTTGGGCTCAGTCAGCAAAAATGAGACTTCTTTCAATGCGTCGGTTTGACGATATTTTTTCGTTACATTTCTCACTTCAATTTGCATTATTGCTTTCCCTCCTCTACCATTTTCACTAATTGTTCAGTTGTGATGTTTAACTTTTCTGCTTCCAATTTTAACGGAACGATATAATGATCAAAAAACTCATTTTTACGATTTTCCATTAATAATTCTTTCGCATTCTCTGTTACAAACATCCCGACACCTCTTTGTTTTCGTAATATGTTCTCACTAACTAATTCATTCATTCCTTGTCTGGCAGTAGCAGGATTAATTTTATAATACTTTGCTAATTCATTTGTTGAGGGTACTCTTTCTCCGACTTTTATCGTTTCATTAATAATCGAGTCCTCAATAAATTCTTTAATTTGTACATATATAGGTCTGCTTTCATCCAGTTTATTCTTCATTGCCACCACCCTTTATTCGTCAGGTTAGTTACATCTATAATTAACTATATAAGTAAATGACATTTTTGTCAATAAAAAAAGACCACTTTTACATGGTCATTAAATCTCACTCTTCTTTTATCGTTCCTGTATTAATGATCGGTTGTGCTCCATTATCTGCAACGATGGCCACTAGAAGATTATTTATCATCGTCACTCTTGTGTCTTCGTTTAGTTTCACTACTCCATCTCGCTCTAACTGCTCAATTGCGTCTTGAACCATGCTTACCGCTCCTTCAACAATTTGTTGTCTGGCTGCAACAATGGCACTTGCTTGTTGTCGTTGTAACATTGCTTGAGCAATTTCAGTTGAATAAGCGAGATGCGTTAATCGTGCTTCCATAATCTCGACCCCAGCTACAAATAAACGTTCATGCACTTCTGTTTTTAATTCATTGGAAATTTCTTCTGAATTTCCCCGTAAAGTTAGCTCTGTATCATCAAAACTGTCATATGGATACTTTGTCGCTACTGCTCTAAGTGCTGTTTCACTTTGTATTTCAACAAACTCTTCATATTGATCCACATCAAAAACTGCTTTTGCTGAATCAACAACCCGAAACACAATTACCGCAGCGATTTCGATTGGGTTTCCATTCACATCATTTACTTTTAAACGTCTACTATGGAAATTGCGAACACGTAGAGATATTTTTTTTCTTAACGAAAATGGTACAGTTATCACTAGACCTTCCTTACGTAAACTTCCAACATAGTTTCCGAAAAACAATACGACAACGGCCTGATTTGGTTGTATCAAGGTTAGACCAGTTGCTAATATAATCCCAATAACTGCGAATATAATTCCAACAAAAATCTGCAGATGAAAAAAATTAAAAACAGATACTCCTATTAAAATAGCAATCACGATAATACCTAAATAGCCATTCATGACCCATGCATCTTTTTCTGTAATCACAAACTTCACTCCTAAGTAGTGGTTATATATTAGTTTTGCCAAAATTACTAGATATCATAATCTCGTTTTAACTTAAGAGTGAAGGAATTTAGAAAAGCTTTAGTTTTTGTAAGTAATTTATGAAATTTTCATTTGCAAATCGATAAACTTGTTCTTCTGAATAATGTTTCAGTAGCTCATTCATTAAATTTTGATATTTTGATGCATCCTCTAAGTCTTTTACATGTTGATCAATCCCATCAAAGTCAGACCCGAATCCGATATTTCTTTCTCCACCTAAAGAACAAATATGATCAATATGTTCAATTATATCGCTAATGGTAACTTGCTTATTGTCTTTTATA
>NZ_JAXHDD010000067.1:0-19696 GCF_037072025.1 Pseudogracilibacillus sp. SO30301A
CCGAAACATGCCCATTTTATATAACTCTAACCCAAAACGGTCACGATTAATACCGAAACATGCCCGTCTTGCATGACTCTAACCGCAAACGGTCACGATTAATATCGAAACATACCCGTCTTGCGGATCGACTCGACATCTTAGATCTGGACTCTGCATGTTGTTCATCGACTCACATGCCGGAGCGGAGGTAGAGTCACTTTTCCCCAACGGAAATAAATCGTTACGCCACAGTTTACTTCGACTAGACATTTTAAAAAAGATTCTACTTACTACAACCACCCTGCATCTTCCGTAGGGTAGGTTATACTTACAACAGCAATTTTGTATATGCGTCGGAATAATTATTAGAAATATAAACGTTGCATTTTTGGATAATTTACGAAAGTTTTAAAACAATAAAACTAACGAAAAGTGACTAATAGTAAACTAGGAAACAGCGCAACAATTTTTTTATGAAAAATCAAGGTTTTGCCTTGCAATCATGCTGTAATGTTTGTATAATATATAATCGTGCAATCATATACAAAGGTTGCGGACAGTGATGAAATTACCTTATACTTTCGAGATTAAAAGGATATAATTTCATGCAAGGGCGATGAAGTGAGAGGTTGTTAATGTTGCGTATTTTGCCATAAGCAATATTAAGTAAATTTTCACGGAGTATGTCTATTATAAAATGGGCGAAAGGGAGGGGAAATAATGGCAAATGAAAAGATTCGAATTCGTTTAAAAGCATATGATCACCGCATTTTAGATCAATCAGCTGAAAAAATTGTAAATACTGCTAAACGTGCTGGTGCTGCTGTTTCAGGACCAATTCCATTACCAACAGAAAAGAACATATTTACAGTATTACGTGCCGTTCATAAATATAAAGATGCAAGAGAACAATTTGAAATGCGCACACATAAGCGTTTAATCGATATTCTTAACCCAACACCACAAACGGTTGACTCTTTAATGAGACTCGATCTTCCGTCAGGTGTAGATATTGAAATAAAACTATAAACAGATAAGTAACAGGAGGTGCAAACGGATGACGAAAGGAATCTTAGGTCGCAAAGTCGGCATGACACAAATTTTCTTAGAAAACGGGGAGCTTGTTCCTGTAACAGTAGTACAGGCGGAACCGAATGTTGTTCTACAGAAAAAGACAGTTGAAACAGATGGTTATGAAGCAATTCAAGTTGGATTTTACGATATAGACAAACCAGAAGCATATGAGGAAGGTTCCAAATTGGATCCACGTGCTAATAAAGCGCAAATAGGGCATGCTGAAAAAGCAAACACTACTCCTAAGCGCTACATTCGTGAAATCCGTAACGCTAAAGTTGACGAATATGAAGTAGGTCAAGAAATTAGCGTTGATGTTTTTCAAGAAGGCGACAAAATTGATGTAACTGGAACTTCTAAAGGTAAAGGATTCCAAGGATCTATAAAAAGACATAACTATGCTCGCGGACCAATGAGTCACGGATCACGCTTCCATAGAGCAGGCGGTTCAATGGGTTCAGTGGATGCGTCTCGTGTATTTAAAGGAAAAGCATTACCAGGTCAAATGGGTGCAGAGCAAGTTACTATTCAAAATCTAGAGGTTGTTAAAGTTGATGCAGAACGTAATGTTCTTTTAATAAGAGGGAACATTCCTGGTGCGAAAAAATCACTTGTTAAAATAACAACAGCTGTAAAAGGTAATTAAACATTAGCGTGAAAGGAGGAAACATCGTGCCTAAAGTAGCATTATTTAATCAAGATGGAACAGAGGCAGGAGATTTAGAGTTAAACGAATCTGTCTTTGGAATCGAACCGAATAACCACGTTATTCATGAAGTAGTAATTATGCAACGTGCTGCAAAAAGACAAGGAAACCATGCTGTTAAGAATAGATCGGAAGTTCGCGGCGGTGGTAGAAAGCCTTGGAGACAAAAAGGAACTGGTAGAGCACGTCAAGGTTCAATCAGATCGCCACAATGGGTAGGCGGAGGAGTAGTTTTTGGTCCGACTACGGATAGAAATTACAAATATAAATTACCGAAAAAGGTACGTAAATTAGCTTTAAAATCCGCATTATCTTCAAAAGTTAACACAGAAGATTTAATCGTATTAAACGATTTGCAATTTGAAGTACCAAAAACAAAAGATGTCGTTGCTGTATTAAATGCATTAGATGTTAATGATAAAGTTTTAATCGTAACATCAGAAAAAAATGAAAATGTAGTTCGTTCAGCAAACAATCTTCAAACAGTAAAAGTAATTACTGTTGGTGAAATAAATGTTTTAGATTTAGTTGCATACGATAAGGTGATTTTGACAAAAGATGCAGCCGAAAAAGCAGGGGAGGTGCTTGCATAATGAAAGAATTACGAGACATTATAAAACGCCCTATTATTACCGAACACTCTGCTGATTTAATGACTGATAAAAAATATACGTTCGAAGTTGATCCGAAAGCTAATAGAACTGAAATTAAACAAGCAATTGAAACAGCATTCGGTGTAAAAGTTGAAAAAGTAAACACAATGAACGTTAAAGGGAAATTCAAACGAATGGGACGTTACGGTGGATATCGTTCAAACCGTAAAAAAGCAATTGTGCAACTGTCTGAGGATAGTAAAGACTTAGACTTTTTTGAAGCTTAATCATTAAAATATAAAAGGAGGGGAAAAACGTGTCCATTAAAAAGTATAAAGCAACATCTAACGGTACTAGAAACATGTCAGGATTAGACTTTTCCGACATTACGACTGATAAACCGGAAAAGACTTTACTTCGCCCATTAGCTAAACGTGCCGGACGTAACAACCAAGGCAGAATTACTACTCGTCATCACGGTGGCGGACACAAGCGCCAATACCGCTTAATTGACTTTAAACGTAACAAAGATGGCATACCAGGACGCGTTGCCACAATCGAATATGATCCAAACCGCTCAGCAAACATTGCTTTAATCCATTATGCGGACGGAGAAAAAAGTTATATCTTAGCTCCAAAAGGGCTTGAGGTTGGAGCACAAATTGAATCTGGTGAGAATGCTGATATTAAAGTTGGGAATGCATTGCCACTTGGGAATATCCCTGTAGGTACAATCATTCACAATGTCGAATTAAAACCAGGACGTGGCGGACAACTTGCACGTTCAGCAGGAGCAGAAGCTCAAATTTTAGGTCGCGAAGGAAAGTACACATTAGTACGCCTTGCATCTGGAGAAGTTCGTCTCATTTTAACTACTTGCCGTGCGACTGTAGGTCAAGTTGGAAATATCGAACATGAATTAATTCGTGTAGGTAAAGCTGGACGTTCTCGCTGGTTAGGTAAGAGACCAACTGTACGTGGATCTGCAATGAACCCAGTTGATCACCCACACGGTGGAGGAGAAGGTCGCACACCAATTGGACGTCCATCACCAGTATCACCATGGGGTAAACCAACATTAGGTAAGAAAACACGTAAACTTAATAAACCATCAAATCAGTATATTGTTCGTAAACGTAAAAAGAAATAAAAATATAAGATACGCTTAAACAAACAGTTTGAGAGGAGGCTTACTTATGGGCCGTAGTATGAAAAAAGGACCTTTTGCTGATGAACATCTACTAAAGAAAGTTGATCAGCTAAATGAGAGTGATAAAAAACAAGTAATTAAAACTTGGTCAAGACGCTCGACAATTTTTCCATCATTCGTTGGTCATACGTTTGCAGTACACGATGGACGTAAACATGTACCAGTATACGTGACAGAAGATATGGTTGGACATAAACTAGGTGAATTTGCACCTACAAGAACGTTTAAAGGTCACGCTGGTGCTGATAAGAAAACAAACAGATAATTGAGAGGAGGCGCTTTAAAGAATGGAAGAAACTAAAATTGCTAAAGCAGTAGCAAAACAAGTTCGTATCGCTCCTCGTAAAGTACGTTTAGTTGTCGATTTAATTCGTGGAAAAGAAGTCGGCGAAGCAACTGCAATTTTACGTCACACACAACGTGGGGCATCACCTATCGTGGAAAAAGTATTAAACTCAGCAATAGCAAATGCTGAACATAACTATGAAATGGACCCGGACAATTTAGTTGTTTCAGAAGCGTACGTTGATGAGGGTGTTACATTGAAAAGATTTAGACCTCGTGCACAAGGCCGAGCAAGTAAAATCAATAAGCGTACGAGTCATATTACGGTGGTTGTAACAGAAAAGAAGGAGGGATAGTCTGTGGGTCAAAAGATAAATCCAATTGGTCTTCGTGTAGGAATTATTAAAGACTGGGAGTCAAAGTGGTATGCGGATAAAGATTATGCCGATCTACTTCATGAAGACATTAAGATTAGAGAGTATTTAGAAGGACGTTTAAAACAATCAGCGGTTTCGACAATTGAAATTGAAAGAGCTGCAAATCGCGTAAATATTACGATCCATACAGGTAAACCAGGAATGGTTATCGGTAAAGGTGGATCGGAAGTTGAAAAATTACGTAAGGACTTGACGAAACTAACTGGTAAAAGAATTCATATAAATATCGTTGAAGTTAAAAAAGTTGATTTAAACGCAAAATTAGTTGCAGAAAATATTGCTCGTCAACTTGAAGGACGTATTTCATTCCGTCGTGCTCAAAAGCAAGCAATTCAACGTACAATGCGTGCTGGAGCATTAGGAATTAAAACACAAGTATCCGGACGACTAGGCGGAGCAGATATTGCAAGAGCAGAACATTATAGTGAAGGAACTGTACCATTACACACTTTGCGTGCAGACATCGATTATGCGCATGTTGAAGCAGACACAACTTATGGAAAACTTGGTGTCAAAGTGTGGATTTATCGTGGGGAAGTCCTTCCAGAAAAACCGAAAAAATAAGGAAGGGGGCAATTTTTATGTTAATGCCAAAACGTGTTAAATATCGTAGACAACACCGAGGACGTATGAAAGGTAATGCTAAAGGTGGCGTAGAGGTTGCATTTGGTGATTACGGCTTACAAGCAACTGAAAGTTCATGGATTACGGCTCGTCAGATCGAGGCTGCTCGTATTGCGATGACTCGTTATATGAAACGTGGTGGGAAAGTATGGATTAAAATTTTCCCAGATAAACCTTATACTGCAAAGCCCCTAGAAGTACGAATGGGTTCTGGTAAAGGAGCTCTCGAAGGATGGGTAGCAGTAGTAAAACCAGGAAAAATTTTATTTGAAATCGCAGGTGTAGAAGAAGAAGTCGCACGTGAAGCGCTACGTCTTGCTTCTCATAAATTGCCGATTAAGACTAAATTTGTTAGACGTGATGAAATTGGTGGTGAAATCAATGAAGGCTAAAGAAATAAAAGAACTTACCACTGCCGAAATTGAACAAAATGTCAAATCAATGAAAGAAGAACTCTTTAATTTACGTTTCCAGTTAGCGACTGGACAACTCGAGAATACAGCTCGTATAAAAGAAGTAAAAAGAACGATCGCTCGCTTAAAGACAGTTGCACGTGAACGAGAACTGAGCGTTAACAATTAAACCCTTAATAGAGGAGGTCGTAAAAAGTATGAGTGAACGTAATGACCGTAAAGTTTATACAGGTCGTGTTATTTCCGATAAAATGGACAAAACGATCACAGTATTAGTAGAAACATATAAAGTTCATCCTTTATACAAGAAACGTGTAAAACATTCTAAGAAAATGAAAGTTCATGATGAGAATAATGTAGCAAAAAATGGCGATATCGTACGCATTATGGAAACCCGCCCATTATCTAAGACAAAACGTTACCGTCTAGTTGAAGTAGTAGAAGAAGCGGTAATCATATAATTAAATAGGGAAGGTTCCGAGAGGAGGTAAGTTTTATGATTCAACAAGAGAGTCGTTTAAAGATTGCTGATAACTCTGGTGCTCGTGAAGTTTTGACAATCAAAGTATTAGGTGGAACTGGAAAGAAAACTGCTAACATTGGTGATGTTATTGTTTGTACAGTAAAACAAGCAACACCCGGTGGCGTTGTCAAAAAAGGTGAAGTAGTTCGAGCGGTTATTGTTCGTTCCAAAACAGGTGCTCGTCGTAAAGACGGTTCATATATTCGTTTTGATGAAAATGCGGCAGTAATTATCCGTGAAGATAAAAGTCCAAGAGGAACGCGTATTTTTGGACCAGTAGCACGTGAGCTGCGCGATGGCAATTTTATGAAAATCGTATCTCTAGCTCCAGAAGTACTGTAATTAAATGAGTCACTAAAGGGATCGTAAATTAGTGAGAAAACAGGAGGTGCGTTAATGATGCATGTGAAAAAAGGAGATAAAGTTAAAGTTCTTTCAGGTAAAGACCGGGGGAAACAAGGAACTATTTTAGAAGCATATCCAAAAAAAGAGCGAGTACTAGTTGAAGGAGTTAACATGGTTAAAATTCATGCGAAACCTTCACAGGATAATCCACAAGGTGGAATTTTAAACCAGGAAGCTCCAATTCATGTTTCAAATGTGTTGCCGATTGATCCTAAGTCAGGTGAACCTACACGAGTTGGATATGAAATACGAGATGGAAAAAAAGTCCGGATCGCTAAAAAGTCTGGGGAACCTTTAGATAAATAGAGCGAAAGGAGGGTAATAAGTGAACGAGTTAAAACAAACCTATCAAGAAAAAGTCGTACCATCAATGATGGAAAAATTTGAATACAAGTCAGTTATGCAAGTACCTAAAGTTGAAAAAATCATCATTAACATGGGTGTTGGTGATGCAGTTCAAAATTCTAAGCTTTTGGATAATGCAGTAGAGGAGCTTGCATTAATCGCTGGACAAAAACCAGTTATTACAAGAGCAAAGAAATCAATTGCTGGATTCCGTTTACGTGAAGGAATGCCAATTGGAGCAAAAGTAACACTTCGTGGAGAAAGAATGTATGAGTTCTTACAAAAACTTATTCGAGTTGCGCTACCAAGAGTTCGTGACTTTAGAGGTATTTCGAATAAAGCTTTTGACGGTAGAGGGAATTACACATTAGGTGTGAAAGAACAGCTTATTTTCCCGGAAATTAACTACGATAAAGTAAATAAAGTACGTGGAATGGATATCGCAATTGTAACAACATCAAACACTGATGAAGAAGCGCGTGAACTTTTAACACAATTAGGCATGCCGTTTCAAAAATAAAAACGGAATGTAATGCAAGGAGGAAAATTAGTGGCTAAAAAATCAATGGTAGCGAAACAAAAACGCCCACAGAAGTTTAAAGTACGTGAATATACACGTTGTGAACGTTGTGGCCGCCCGCATTCAGTTATTCGTAAATTTAAATTATGCCGAATTTGTTTTCGTGAACTTGCCCATAAGGGTCAAATTCCTGGTGTTAAAAAAGCTAGTTGGTAATGGTAAATTCGGGAAGGAGGTAATGATTAATGGTAATGACAGACCCAATCGCAGATATGCTTACACGTATCCGTAATGCAAATGTAGTGCGTCATGAAAAGTTAGAACTACCATCATCTAAGGTAAAGGCTGAAATAGCTGATATTCTTAAACGTGAAGGTTATGTTCGTGATTATGAAGTAATTGAAGATAATAAACAAGGTGTTCTTCGCATCTTTTTAAAGTACGGTGCAAATGATGAACGTGTTATTACAGGTTTGAAAAGAATTAGTAAACCAGGCTTAAGAGTATATGCAAAAGCCGACGAAGTGCCAAGAGTACTGAACGGATTAGGCACAGCAATCGTATCTACATCAAAAGGTGTATTATCAGATAAGGAAGCACGTGCTCAAGCAGTTGGTGGAGAAATTCTAGCTTATATTTGGTAAAAATCACGGGTTTATAGGAGGTGGAGTGAATGTCACGAATTGGCTTAAGAATAATTGAGATCCCCGAGGGTGTTGAAGTTAAACTTGATGAAAACAACACAATTCATGTAAAAGGACCTAAAGGAGAGTTAACAAAAACGCTTGCTGGGAACATGAAAATTAATATTGATGACAAAGTAATTACAGTCGAAAGAAGCGACGACAGTAAAGAAAATCGTTCTTTACACGGAACAATAAGAAGCTTAATTTTCAATATGGTCGAAGGAGTCTCAAAAGGATTCCAAAAAGAATTAGAAATTATTGGAGTAGGTTACCGTGCACAAAAACAAGGGAATAAACTTGTTGTAAACGCAGGGTACTCCCATCCAGTTGAAATTGAACAAGAAGAAAATATTGAATTCGACGTTCCTAAAAACACAGAAATTATCGTTAAAGGAATTGATAAAGAACGTGTTGGGGCTATTGCAGCTAATATTAGAGCGATCCGAAAACCAGAACCTTATAAAGGGAAAGGAATTCGCTACAAAGGCGAATATGTACGTCGTAAAGAGGGTAAAACTGCTAAGTAATAGCGTAAAGCCTGAAAGGAGGGGCAACGAATGATCACAAAGCCTAGTAAAAATTATGTTCGTAAAAGAATTCACGGTCGAGTACGTAGAAAGATTACTGGAACGGAAAGTCGTCCACGTTTAAACGTATTTCGTTCCAATAAAAATATTTACGCACAGCTAATCGACGATGAAAAAGGCGTTACATTAATAAGTGCAAATACGAATGAAAAAGATTTAAATCTTGAGTCTACAAGTAATATTGCGGCAGCTGAAAAGGTAGGTAAACTGATCGCGGAGCGTGCAATTGAAAAAGGATATAAAACAGTAGTATTTGATCGTGGTGGTTATATCTATCATGGGCGTGTTAAAGCATTAGCTGATGCAGCACGTGAAGCTGGACTAGAATTTTAAGAATAAAGGAGGGACTCTTTACGTTGAATAAAAACATGGACACTAACAAAATGGAATTAGAAGAGCGTGTAGTTACTGTTAATCGTGTAGCAAAAGTAGTTAAAGGTGGACGTCGTTTTCGCTTTGCAGCTGTAGTAGTTGTTGGAGATAAAAACGGTCGTGTTGGATTCGGAACTGGTAAAGCACTAGAAGTTCCGGATGCTATCAAAAAAGCAATCGATAATGCAAAAAAGAACTTAATTAATGTACCTATCGTTGGAACGACTATTCCACATGAGATCGTTGGGGAGTTCGGCTCAGGTAACGTATTACTAAAACCAGCAGCAGAAGGTACTGGAGTTATATCTGGAGGACCTGTTCGTGCGGTATTGGAACTCGCCGGAGTTGGTGACATCTTAACAAAGTCATTAGGTTCTAACAATCCAATTAATATGATTCGCGCAACAATTAATGGATTAGAGAATTTAAAAACAGCTGAAGATGTTGCGAAATTACGTGGGAAATCTGTCGAAGAGTTATTAGGATAAGGAGGGAATGACAAATGTCTAAACAATTAGAAATCACCCTCAAACGTAGTGTTATCGGTAGAAAAGAGAATCAAGTAAAAACAGTTCGGACGTTAGGACTAAAGAAAATAAATGATACTGTTATTCAAAACGATACACCAGCTATACGAGGAATGATTAACAAAGTATCTCACTTAGTTGCGGTAAAAGAACTGTAAGAGAAATTACCTTATAAAGGAGGCTCGGAACATGAAACTTCATGAGTTAAAGTCAAAGGAAGGAAGTCGTACGAACCGTAAACGTGTCGGACGCGGAATGGCATCAGGACATGGTAAAACTTCCGGAAAAGGACATAAAGGTCAAAAGGCTCGTTCAGGTGGAGGAACTCGACCAGGATTTGAAGGTGGCCAAACACCTTTATTCCAACGTCTGCCAAAACGCGGGTTCACTAATATAAATCGAAAAGAATATGCAATTGTAAATTTAGAAACCTTAAATCGATTTGACGACAACACTGAAATTACACCAGAATTATTACTTGAAACTGGCGTAGTTAGCAAAGCAAAATCAGGTATTAAAGTACTTGGAAATGGTACAGTAAATAAGAAGTTGAACGTGAAGGCTCATAAATTTTCAACTGCAGCAAAAGAAGCAATCGAGGCGGCAGGCGGAAAAACCGAGGTGATTTAATGTTTCGAACAATCTCTAATTTCATGCGTATTGCAGATATAAGAAAAAAGATTGTTTTTACATTATTAATGCTCATTATATTCCGGATTGGTACATTTATCCCTGTGCCTTATACAAATAAAGAAGCAATAAATTTTATGAACCAACAAAATGTGTTTGGATTTTTAAATACATTCGGTGGAGGAGCCTTGCAAAATTTTTCCATCTTAGCGATGGGGATTATGCCTTATATTACTGCATCAATTATTATGCAGTTATTACAAATGGATGTCGTTCCTAAATTTACTGAATGGAAAAAGCAAGGAGAAATGGGTCGGAAAAAAATAGCTCAAGTAACCCGGTACGGAACAATTGTGCTTGCATTTGTTCAAGCAATAGCAATGTCAGTTGGATTTAACGCAATGGCCGGCGGGTTATTAATAGAAGACCCGAATGTTATGAAAATGCTTGTTATTGCTATAGTTTTAACAAGTGGAACTGCATTTTTAATGTGGCTAGGTGAACAAATCACAGCAAATGGTGTTGGAAATGGAATTTCAATCATCATTTTTGCCGGTATTGTAGCTGCAGTACCAAATGGAGTTAAGCAGTTGTATAGTCAGTATTTTATAAATCCTGGAGCAGATCTTTTTATTAACATCGTGATCGTTGCTTTAATCGTTTTAGTTGTTTTGGCCGTTACGGTTGGTGTTATTTATATTCAACAAGCAGAACGAAAAATTCCAATTCAGTACGCTAAAAAGTTAGTTAATCGCTCTCCAGTTGGAGGACACTCAACGCATTTACCTCTTAAGGTGAACGCAGCGGGAGTTATTCCGGTAATTTTTGCAATTGCTTTTATTGTAGCGCCTAGAACAGTAGCGAGCTTTTTTGAAGGTAGTCAGGCAGCGAAATATATTGAAATGATATTTGATTACACGCAGCCCATCGGCATGGTGCTTTATGTCACTTTAATTATCGCTTTTACGTATTTTTATACGTTCATTCAAGTTAATCCAGAACAAATGGCCGAAAACCTCCAAAAGCAAGGCGGGTATATTCCTGGAATCCGACCAGGAAGAAATACAGAAACTTACTTAACTCGTGTAATGTATCGTTTAACATTTGTTGGTTCGATCTTCTTAGCAGCAGTATCCGTGTTACCAATTTTGTTAGGTGGGCTTGCAAATCTGCCAACTGCAGTTCAAATTGGTGGAACAAGTCTTCTAATTGTAGTCGGTGTAGCACTACAAACGATGAAACAATTAGAAAGCCAATTGGTTAAACGACACTATAAAGGGTTTATTAGATCGTAACAGAATGTTAAACTAAGAGAGTGAGGAGAAAGCATTGCAATTAATCTTAATGGGTTTACCTGGGGCTGGAAAAGGGACTCAAGCCGAGAAGATTAATGAGAAATTTAATATTCCACATATATCGACCGGTGATATGTTCCGATTAGCTATTAAAGAAGGCACTGAACTAGGTAAAAAAGCTAAAATGTATTTAGATGAAGGTGCCCTTGTACCTGATGAGGTGACTAATGGGATTGTTGAAGATCGATTAAGTAAAGAAGATTGTAAAGACGGTTTTTTACTTGATGGTTTTCCGAGAACAATTCCTCAAGCCAAAACGTTACAAAAGATTACAACGAAATTAAATCAAAACCTTGATTACGTAATCCATGTAGAAGTACCTGAGGAAAAGTTACTTGAACGATTGACTGGAAGAAGAGTTTGTCCAACATGTGGAACGACATATCATGTTGTGTATAATCCACCGAAAGAAGAAGGTATTTGTGACAAAGATGGCTCTACGCTCATTCAGCGTGATGATGATACAGTAGAAACTGTTCAAAAACGCTTAGCAGTTAACATAGAGCAAACAAAACCACTACTCGACTTCTATGAAGAACAAGGTATTTTAGTTACAGTTAATGGAGATCAAGCGATTGATAAAGTATTTGAAGAGATTCAAACGAAAATAAATAAATAACGGATATCCTTCTGTTGTTTAATTATTATAAAAATGAAGGTGATCGTTGTTGACTGAAGAAATTTCAGTTCCGCAATTAGGGCAAATTGTTCGTATAACCAAAGGTAGAGAACAAAATCATTATGCGGTAATAATTGAGATAATTGACGATCGATTTGTTTTACTAGCAGATGGTGATAAACGAAAATATGACCGGCCAAAGAAGAAAAATGTCAATCATATTGAGAAAACAGCTCATATCTCTAGTGAAGTGAAAAAAAGTCTTTTGGAGACTGATCGTGTCTCCAACGGGAAGTTACGATTTGCTATCGCAAAATATGCTGATGAAGTTGTGACTGATTTTGAGAAGGGAGACAGGCACGATGTCTAAAGACGATGTAATTGAAGTTGAAGGTGTAGTAACTGAAACGTTACCTAATGCAATGTTTCATGTTGAACTGGAAAATGGGCATACGGTACTGGCGCACGTGTCAGGAAAAATTCGTATGCACTTCATCCGCATCTTACCAGGAGATAAAGTAACGGTAGAATTATCACCTTATGATTTAACGAAAGGCCGCATCACGTATCGTTACAAATAGGAAGTAAGCTCCGATATTGAAGGAGGTAAAATGATGAAAGTAAGAGCATCAGTTAAACCAATTTGTGAGAAATGCAAAATCATCAGACGAAAAGGGAAAGTAATGGTAATTTGTGATAACCCTAAGCATAAGCAGAAACAAGGATAATCTTTTGGAGGTGAATTAACGTATGGCACGTATAGCAGGAATTGATATTCCAAGAGATAAACGAATCGTAATTGCGTTAACGTCTATCTATGGAATCGGCAAAACAAGTGCACAAAAAGTATTAGAAGAAGCAGGAGTTTCTGAAGACACACGTGTTCGTGACTTAACAGAGGAAGAGTTAGGTAAAATCCGCCAAGCTGTAAATAATTATACAATTGAAGGGGATTTACGACGCGAAGTTTCTTTGAATATTAAACGTTTAACAGAGATCGGTTCATATCGAGGAGTTAGACACCGTAGAGGTTTACCAGTACGTGGACAAAAAACGAAAAACAACTCTCGTACACGTAAGGGACCACGTCGTGCAGTTGCAGGTAAAAAAGACTAATTTTATAAAAGGAGGTAATGAACTTTATGGCTCGTAAAACAAATACACCGCGTAAACGTCGTGTGAAAAAGACAGTTGAAACAGGAATTGCACATATTCACTCAACTTTTAACAACACCATTGTTACAATTACAGACTTACAAGGGAATGTAATTGGTTGGAGTTCAGCAGGAGCACTTGGATTTAAAGGATCACGAAAGTCGACCCCTTTTGCCGCACAAATGGCAGCTGAAACTGCTGCAAAATCTGCTCTTGATACAAGCATGAAAAACTTAGAAGTATCTGTTAAAGGCCCTGGTGCTGGACGTGAAGCAGCAATCCGTTCTTTACAGGCTGCAGGACTTGAAATTACTGCAATTCGTGATGTAACGCCAGTTCCGCATAACGGATGTCGCCCACCAAAACGACGTCGTGTTTAATTTTACCGTTTAGAATTTGTCACTCTGTCTATAATGGTAATATGTGCTTATTTTGACAATTCATTTTGTTTAACATGAAGAGAATTGATATTTAATGACATGAATCGCTTTTTATGAAAGTGGAGTACCTTTATATACAGTATGCGAAAGACAAGGGTAATAATTCTATACGAATTTAATTCCGTATAGATAAAGACACGAGTTTAAGGAGGGCTTAATGGAATGATCGAGATTGAAAAACCAAACATTGAAACGGTTGAAGTAAGTGATGATGCTACATTTGGTAAATTTGTAGTTGAGCCGCTTGAGAGAGGATATGGTACAACATTAGGTAACTCACTACGCCGTATCCTTTTATCCTCACTTCCAGGTGCCGCTGTTACATCTGTACAGATTGATGGTGCACTTCATGAATTCTCAACGATTGATGGAGTAGTAGAAGATGTAACAACTATTATTTTAAATTTAAAGAAACTAGCTCTCAAAATCTATTCCGATGATGTAAAAACACTAGAGATTGATGCACAAGGAGAAGGCGTAGTTACAGCAGCCGATTTAACTTACGATAGTGATGTAGAGGTTTTAAACCCAGAACTGCATATTGCAACTTTAAATAGTAGCGGTAAATTTTATATGAAAATTACAGCTGAACGTGGTCGTGGTTATCGGACAGCAGAAGAAAACAAGCAGGATAACCAACCGATTGGCGTAATTCCAGTTGATTCTATTTTTACACCGGTATCTCGTGTGTCTTATCAAGTTGAGAATACACGGATTGGTCAAAGTTCGAACTATGATAAATTAACGCTTGATGTTTGGACAGATGGAAGCATCAGACCTGAAGAGGCTGTATCTTTAGGTGCGAAAATATTTACAGAACATCTAAATATTTTCGTAGGGTTAACGGACGATGCCCAAAAAGCTGAAATCATGGTAGAAAAAGAAGAAGACCAAAAAGAGAAAGTGCTAGAAATGACGATCGAAGAACTAGACTTATCGGTAAGGTCGTATAACTGTTTAAAACGTGCAGGCATTAATACAGTGCAAGAACTTGCCGCAAAGACAGAAGAAGATATGATGAAAGTGCGTAACCTTGGTCGTAAATCGCTAGATGAAGTTAAGAATAAACTAGCAGAACTCGATCTAAGTTTACGTAGTGACGATTAATTTTTAATTAGGCTCGTCATGAAGTGAAAAGGAGGGATACTCATGGCAAGAAAGTTAGGTCGTACAACAGATACTCGTTTAGCACTTTTACGTAATTTAACAGCTGACGTAATTATTTACGAACGAGTTGAGACGACAGAAGCAAAAGCGAAAGAACTTAAAAAAACTGTCGATAAAATGATTACTTTAGGAAAACGCGGAGATCTGCATGCACGCAGACAAGCGGCATCCTTTTTATATAACAAAAAGACGGAAGATGACGAACAAGTCCTCCAAAAGCTTTTTGGTGAAATTGCTGAACGCTATGAGAATGTACAGGGTGGATACACTCGTGTTCTTAAATTAGGACCTCGACGTGGTGACGGTGCTAATATGGCAATCATTGAATTAAGACCACTCAAAGATGACGAAATAGCTGGTGGATCAGCAGAAGCTTAAATAAATAATATATCTGCAATCGGTGATAGCTAATGCCGAAAGGGAAATAATGTAGAAGTAAAAAGGGCAGGGTACCATCTCTTCATCAAGAGGTCACCTAAGCCCTTTTTGTATTTGTGGTCAACAAATAAACTTCCCAAAAGTATCTGCGTCTAGTTATAGCTCAACTCCCTTCACCCTACGACACGATAAAGAAGCTCTGCTGATTGGCTAAGACATGAAGTTTAGTCACACTTATACACTTGTGGTGAAAGTCAACATCGACTCAAATTTGAAGGAAAGCCGACTAAAAGCGGGCTTTGCGCCCAAATCACGTCTACCCCTATGAAGTGGCGTGTTTTCTTTAGTCCTACAGAAGGAATGTTCGATTAGGTTTCCTGCCACTTTCCAGGTCTCTTCGAACCATCTAGCGTTGAGCTAGTATCCTGGATTCCCGGATTGTGTAACGAGAAAGTTCGAAACCCCGCGTAAATACTGGAAAGTTCCATCGTTACAAATGTTTAAAGTATAACGATGGATTCATGAACAAATTTACGACGAGACCTTGATATTACAGCATTTTCAAATTGAACTCGTTATAAATTCCGGGAACTTAGCTAGTACAGTTCGTACGTCGCTCAGTACGTGCATTTACAATGGGATGAGCATCTAGCACGATCCTAGACGTTGCGATTAACGCATTTCGGTGGGATGGGACGAACGAAAGCGCCGTCCCAGGATATCGCGCTCTTAGCTTGTAACGGTATTTCTGTCATTGTTCAGATATAGGAAACGTTTCACTACTAACGGGGAAACGAATAAGAGGAATGTATAAAGCGATGATTTAACGAATATATGGATCGTTAAATATTCATTCGTTCACGACAATCAGTTTGTATTCTCCACACACGATTCGTTCCTTATTTTTTGGAAGGAAAGAAAGTATAAAACTTTCTTACTTTTCACTGGCTAAAAGAGCGACGTCCTGTCGCAACGCCAGTACTAGCACATCCTTTGCGTCATAAGTGTGCAACTTTGGCTTTCACTATAAAGGCTTGCACTCACGTAGCATAAGTGCAACATCACCTCTGTCTTTCGCCAATCTGAGGAAGACCGACTAAGAACAGGCTTTGCGCCTAACATCACGCATACCCCTGTGAAGGGGCATGTTTTCTTTAACGAACGCCAAGTCTTCTAAAAAACTAGAGGGACTCATATAACGAGTAAACAATAGTAATATCATGTATAATTAGAACAGATAAATGCGTAAGGAGGCACAGAATAGTGAAACCGATAATTAAATTTAATAATGTCTCTTTTCGCTACGGAGAAAATGCCCCATGGATATTGCATAATTGTAGTTTTACCATTTATGAAAATGAGTCTGTTGCGATCATTGGTCATAACGGATCAGGAAAATCCACGATTGCAAAATTAATGAACGGTTTATTATTTCCGCAAGAAGGAGAAATTTGGATTAATGATACGTTGTTAACAGAAGAATCTATTTGGGAGATTCGAAAAGATGTTGGAATGGTATTTCAAAATCCGGACAACCAATTCGTAGGAGCAACAGTACAGGATGATGTTGCTTTCGGAATGGAAAATAGAGGAGTTCCTAGGGTCGAGATGGAGAAACGTATTGATGCCTCTTTACAAGCCGTCAAAATGCAGGACTACCGTTTAACAGAACCTCATCGCTTATCTGGTGGACAGAAACAGCGAGTGGCTATAGCAGGCGTTATTGCTGTCTCACCAAAGGTACTCATATTGGATGAAGCTACCGTAATGCTAGACCCAAAAGGTAGAACAGAAATCATGGAGACAATCTCTCGTTTACAGAAACAAGAAGAGATCTCCTTACTTACCATTACACATGATTTACAAGAAATAATTAAAGTTGAGCGTGTTATTGTATTGAACCAAGGACAGATTTGGAAAATAGGAAATCCACAGGAAGTGTTAAAAGAAGGAAAAGCTTTACAAAAAATTGGTCTTGATATACCTTTTATTTCAGAGTTATCTGATGAATTAAAGACCTTAGGAATAAACACACAAAGGGATCCGTTAACAATCGATGAAATGTTGGAGGAGCTATGGATATTACATTCAAACAGGTGAGTTATACGTACCAACCAAATACACCTTTTGCCCATCATGCATTAAAAAATGTCTCGTTTCACATTCCGTCAGGCGCTTTCGTAGCAATTATTGGTCACACTGGATCAGGGAAATCGACGTTGATTCAACATTTAAATGGTCTTTTAAAACCAACAAAAGGTGAAGTGATCATTGGAGATTATAAACTTTCAGCTGAGAATAAGTTGAAAGAAATGAAAGATCTAAGAAGTAAGGTTGGTATAGTCTTTCAATACCCAGAGCACCAACTATTTGAGGAGACAGTGGAAAAGGACATTGCCTTTGGACCACAAAATTTTGGTGTCAAGCAAGAAACGATCAAGGAAAGAATTGCTGAAATTCTTCCAAAAGTAGGGTTATCAGAAAGTTTGCTAGAAAGATCGCCATTTGAATTAAGTGGAGGACAAATGCGGAGAGTGGCAATTGCCGGGGTTCTTGCGTCTAAACCGAATGTTTATGTATTGGATGAACCGACAGCAGGACTTGATCCAAAAGGACAAAAAGAGATCATGAATATGTTTTATAATATGCATCATGAGGAAAAAATTACAACTATTCTCGTTACACATAGCATGGAGGATGCACTTAACTATTCTGATTATCTGATCATTTTAAATAAAGGTGAGAAATATATGGAAGGACGTCCGGAAGATATTTTTACAAAAGAAAAGGATTTACATGAAGTTCAGCTTCAAGTACCTGAGTCGATTAAATTTTTAAATAAATATAATCAAACATTTAATACAAACCTTCCGTTGGCAAAAAAATCTCCAAAAGACATCGCTGCTTTAATCAAGCAAACAATATAAGTGCTTGTTCAAAAAGGAGGATAAAAAGGATCAAGAAGTTCGAGGCGGCACAGTTTCGAGCAGCGGAATGTATGCATTTAGATACATGAGTAGCGGAGAAACAAGCATTCGTGCGAAATTCGCAGTGTCATTTTTACCGGACTTTTTGAACATCCTCTATAAGGAGTATATTTAATATGGGTAATTCAATGATCATTGGTCAATTTGTTCCAGGAGAGTCACTGATCCATAGACTAGATCCACGAACAAAGTTAATAGTTATTTTTTTCTATGTGATTGTAGTGTTTTTCGCAAATAATGCGATGAGTTATGGCCTTTTAACCGCTTTTGTAGTTATTAGTGTTATTGCAACATTTATACCATTACGATTTATATTAAAAGGATTAACTCCAATTTGGTTTTTGATTGTGTTTACATTTTTACTCCATCTATTTCTAACAAAAGAAGGGCCAGTTGTATTTGAAATTTTAGCGATTAAATTTCACCTCGGTGGAATTATTCAAGGACTAGTAATTTCTTTACGATTTTTATTACTAATTTTAATGACATCTCTATTAACATTAACGACTACCCCGATAGAAATTACGGATGCAATTGAAAATTTATTATATCCGTTAAAAAAAATAAAGTTTCCTGTACATGAACTTGCGCTAATGATGTCAATATCACTCAGGTTCATTCCAACACTTATGCAAGAAACGGACAAGATTTCAAAAGCGCAGGCATCACGTGGGGTAGATTTTAGGACAGGACCGTTTAAAGAAAGAGTTAAAGCTATTATCCCTTTACTAGTTCCGTTATTTGTAAGTGCTTTTAAACGGGCAGAAGATCTTGCCATGGCGATGGAGGCAAGAGGATATCAAGGTGGGGAAGGCAGGTCAAAACTGAGGGAGTTGTCCTATCAAAAAAGAGATTTGTTTATCTTTATCCTGTTTATTCTGGTTGTAATTCTATTATTTTTTGTACGTAATTAAAAGGGTGAAAGGTAATGCAGAAATTAAAATGTACAGTGAGTTATGATGGTACAAATTTTTCCGGTTCTCAAATTCAGCCGAATAAACGTACAATACAGTTCGAAATTGAGAAAGCGATCAAAAAAATACATAAAGGTAAACAAATTCGCATTTATGCTTCTGGTAGAACAGATACAGGAGTTCATGCTGTGGGGCAAGTTTTTCATTTTGAAACAGACCTTCTTATTCCGAGAAAAAATTGGAAAAAAGCATTAAATGCAATTTTACCTGATGATATTTATATAAAAAAAGTTGAAAATGTTTCTCTCAATTTCCATGCACAATTTGATGCAATAGAAAAAGAGTATCGTTATTTTGTATTGAATAATAAGGAAACGGATGTTTTTAAAAGAAATTATTCTTATTTTTATCCATTTGCGATAGATATGGACATAATCAAGCAAGCTTGTAAACTGTTTGAAGGAACACATGATTTTACTTCTTTTTGTTCAGCTCGTTCGACAGTAAAAGGAACGAAAGTGCGAACATTATATGAAGTGAGTTGTGAAAAACAGGCCGATGAAATTGTGTTTATTTTACGAGGAAATGGCTTTTTATACAATATGGTTCGTATTATTGTAGGTGTACTTTTAGATGTGGGAAGCGGTAAATTATCGATGAATGATATTGAAGAAATGTTTCGAAAAAGAGATCGATCAGCTGCAGGGAAAACGGTACCTCCTACAGGTTTATTTTTATGGACAGTAAAGTATGAGGATGATT
>NZ_JAXHDD010000068.1:0-19305 GCF_037072025.1 Pseudogracilibacillus sp. SO30301A
TCTTAATTCTTTGAAAAGATTTATTTAATTATATCGCGTGTTATAATGGAAAGTCAGCCTACAAAAGAGAGAAAAAATATTCATCTAGCTGTGTGAAGTAAAATGAAAAATAATGAATTTCTTTAGGGTGACAATTATAAAATCATTTTTATATTGAGTTATCTCTAAATATGCATGATAAGACACACCGCTTATTTTCTTTCTAACAAATAAAAGGAAGGATTATATGATTAAATATAACGAAAAAGAACGTTTATTAAAGCATGTATTGAATCAAAAATTGTATTTCTCAGAAATAGAAGAAAGACTAGTCAGAGTCACCTATAGTTTGATGGCGGACAATGTGTACACAATAGACCGCGCTATTCCTGATTTGATTAAAATTATTAATCTCCTTGAGCTCGAACATGAAGCTATCATGCTGGAAATTAATCGTATATTAGAATAAATATAGCTCGAATCTATAATTTAAAATTACTTGTGTAGTACAAAACTTAGGAATAGGAGTTTAAAAAATTGAAGTCAAGGAAGGAATTACAAGAAGAAATTATATTCTTAAAAAGAAAGCTAATTCAGATTGGATATGAAAAAGGTTTGAATCATGTCTCGACGATTCAGGCTAGTCAAAAATTAGATGGGCTAATTAATAAATATATGAAACTAACCCAACGCAAATAGCATTACACAAACTTCTTTAAAAAATACTCTCATAAATGAAAAAATACATCCGTTATTGGTATTGAAGGTAATTATAAAATTAGCACTTCATCTATTTTCTTTAGTTATATTATATTTTATCAAAACTTTATTATAACCATATTCTCAGCTTATTTTACATTGCTACAATTAGTTTATCTAAAAGGAGATGAGCAAATGAAGCAAGTAAATAACGAAAAATCAATATTAGAAATTAAAAATTTGAACAAACAAATTGGTGGACAAACGATTATCAATAATATCAATTTTTCCATTCAAAAAGGAGATATTTACGGATTTCTCGGGCCAAATGGTGCAGGCAAGACGACAACATTAAGAATGATTACTCGTTTGATTTTCCCTAATTCCGGCGATATTTTTATTAATGGGCATTCTATTCAAACAGATTCCATTTTAGCACTTTCCGAAGTCGGCAGTATTATAGAAAATCCTACTTTCTATCTTCATCTTAGCGCCAGACAAAATTTAATATTAAGCGCAAAATTAGCAGCTAACAAAGTGACGAATGCTAGAATCAATGAAGTCTTATCAATCGTTGATCTAAAAGACGTAAAGGATAAAAAGGTGAAAACATTTTCTTTGGGCATGAAGCAGCGACTAGGAATTGCAAATGCATTGTTGTGTTCTCCTAGCTTAATTATCTTAGATGAGCCAACGAATGGCGTTGATCCATTGGGTCTTCGGGAGATGAAAACATTAATTAAACATTTAGCAAAAAAAGAAAATATTACGTTTCTCATCTCAAGCCATATGTTACGAGAAATGCAAGACTTATGTGATAAAGCAGCCTTTATTCAAGATGGAAAAATTGTCGAAAAAGGAGATGTATCAACATTATTAGAAACCTATCAAGTCACAAATTTAGAAGATTTATTTTTCGCATGTATAAAGGAGCGTATGACTGAATGAAGAACATACTGACACTTACCTTATTCGAGTTCAAGCGTACCCTGACTTCCAAAATGTTAATTGTTTATACGCTTATTTTTATTGCAATGTATGTTCTTACTGGTGTAATTTTTAATATTTATGGTGCTGAATCTGCTGTAATTACTGGTTATGGGCAATCGTTTTCTGTAGAAATGCTTCAATCAAGTATTACATTTACGGCAGTATTTATTGCAATTTATGTAGGTGAAGTTTTAATACAGGAGCGAAATAACGGTACCATCAAATTTGTTTTACTACGCTCTGTTTCCAGACTTCAATATTACATCACAAGGATCTTATCCATCTTTTTATTTTCTCTCCTTTTGACAGCCATCATGATTGTCATTGGTTATGTCGTTGGCATCCTTTTCTTTGGATGGGGAGATAAGTTTGTTTTCTATTCGGTGGTCACGAGTGGCTGGAATGGTATAGGAATCACCCTTCTATCAGGATTAGCCTTTGCGTTTGCTTATTTTATTTTTGGTTTAATCGCTTTATGGCTTTCGCAGTTTATTCATCGGATTTCTACATTGGCTATGATCATGGGAATGTCCACTTTAATCGGACAATATGCTGTCATCTATCCGCAAATAAAACAATATGTTATTTTTCAACACTTATTATTTTTACACATTGATCTATTTGAAAAACCTATTTTCTATAATATCACCAGCTTTAGCGTACTCGTTATTTATCTTTTAGTCATTGGAATATCTGGATATTATCTATTTAAAAAACAAGATTTATATGTATAGTGAGGGGAATGAATGTATATGATTCAACAATTAAAACATGACTTTTTTTATGTCATCTATAATCGGAAGTATCGACTAGTCCTGTTATTCACCATTTTATTTACAGTAGCCTTAACAATTTATACTGCCATGAATTCAACGGTAGGAGAAGATATTCTTATACAAGTTTTTGGTAACTTTAGACAATTATATTGGATACTCTGTGCTTATTTAATAGCGGATATGCTTTCGACTGATTATCATTCACAAACATTAAAAAATATTATTCCTAGGTCTTCAAAACGTAATTATTATTTTTTATCAAAAATGACCATTGCTACCCTATTGGGTGTATTTATTTTATTTGTAAACTTAGGAACGAGTTGGTTAGTGATTAGTTCAGTTGTATCAGGGATAGAATTCACCTTTTTTAACTTTTTCTATTTTTTCTTTGGAGCAGTTCTTTCTCTTTTCTTATTTTCATCATTATTGTCTTTTGTAATGACCCTTTCTGGAAGAGAAACTGTTACTATCGGTGTGGCACTAGGGCTTGTACTTTTACAAATGTTAATAGAAGGTCTAGACCCTACTGTCTCTTTTCATTTCCCAACCATGTATGTCATTACTTTACAAAATCTTATTTTATCTAATTTATTAACTGGGATCATTTCGATTGGCAGTTATCTCATTTTCGCTTTTTTGTTATTTGTTGGTACAATAAAGGTGTTTAATAAACAAGACCTGTTTACTTAGGAGGTACCAATGAAACAGAAAAAAATACTAATCATTGAAGATGATATAGATTTAGCAAAAATGGTTGAAAACTATTTATCCAGGGAAAAATATAATGTAATGATTTGCCAGCAAGGAGATCAAGCCCTACATGTCGTTAAACAATATCAACCAGATATGATTTTACTAGATTTAATGCTACCAGGTCTAGATGGTCTGGAAATATTAAAAGAAATTAGAGATACGTCTGTATTGCCCGTCATTATTATCAGTGCAAAAGAAACTGAGGTCGACCGAATTATTGGCTTAAAACTAGGTGCGGATGATTATGTAACAAAACCATTCTCAGTAAAAGAGTTAGTAGTAAGAGTTGAATCTTTATTTAGAAGAATTGATTTTCAAAAGACACCATTAGAACACTCTATTCTGTATTTCGATCATGTTGTGATTGATTTGGCTTCGAGAATTGTTACAAGAAATGAAGATGTCGTACATTTAACTTTAAAAGAATTTGATGTATTAGCTTTTCTAATCAAAAATGCTCATCACGTTCTTAGTAAAGAGAAAATTTATGAACAAGTTTGGGGAATAAACGAATTTGGAGATATAAATACTGTTGTGATTCACATTCAAAAACTGAGAGAAAAATTAGCGATCACACATTTAATTACTACAATAAGAGGTATTGGTTATCGATTTGACGGTGAAGTAAATGAAAAATAGCGTGATTAAAGGGCTCATTCTCTTATTTCTTGGTTGGTGTATCCTTCCGCTCATTACTTTATTATTTGTTGCTCAAATTAAAGAAAAACATCAGCTGATTTTTTTCCTTTTTGTAATTTTTCTTATAAGTATATTACTTTATCTAACCATACGATATATAAAAAGACGTGTCCTAGCACCTGTTTCTATATTAGTAAAGGAAACGGGAAGAATCTCAAAAGGAAATTTGGCGAATCCCATTCGTTATGATAGAAAAGATGAAATCGGTAAACTTATCTACGCATTTGATAGTATGAGAGATGAGTTATACGCACAGCAACTTGAACACCAACAATTTGAAGTGGATCGCAAACAATTTATTGACAGCATTTCTCATGATTTAAAGACCCCAATTGCTTCGATTTCGGCTTATATTGAAGCTTTGCAAGATGGAGTTGCCCAAACAAAATCTGATGAAGAAGAATATTTCCGCGTGATTCAAAGTAAGATCCAGCTATTGAATGAGTTGTCGCAGCAATTGAGTTTAAGCTATCAGACAAGCGATTCCGTTCCTATTCATATAGAGCGAGTTGATTGCCATGAATGGGCACAAAGTTTTCTACGTGCAGTTTCTATAGATTGTCTTGCAAAAGGAATAAAAATCGAAACATTTTTGGATAACTCTTCGTTCCGTCGTAATTATATGACTGTAGATACCCATCAATTTGAACGTGCTATACAGAACATCTTAGACAATTCTTATCGCTATGCAAAAGGGTTATTAGAGTTATCAGTTAATATTCAAGGCGATCTTTTTGTCATTACCATTAGAAACGATGGTGCAGAAATAAATGATGGCTTCTTAGAACAAATCTTTCAACGGTTTTATACCAATAACAAACACAATGCAGAAGGTCATCTAGGTTTGGGGTTGTTTATTGCTAAGACATTGATTACTGCTATGAAAGGACATCTTGAAGCCACGCTTCAAAAAGATGTCATTACTTTTACAGTCTCTATTCCTTTGAGTCATTAATTTTACTTAGCGGATAAGAAAGATAGAAGGAGTATAAAAGCTAAGGATTTTCCGTAAGCACTTGTCAAAAGCCAACTTTTATGTAGTTATCAGAATTGAATTTATAACTTGTGAAGCTAGGTCTTAAAGTGTTATTGAATGATTATGAAATTAATTCAATATATATTTAATTAAAATAGCCTTTTCCATCCCCAACTGTTTTCTAATCAGTTGGGTTGTTTATGTTAGAAAGTAGTTTTTATAACCTTTCATTCCCTATGCTTTAATTGTCAAGAATTGTTGGAAAAAATTTATTCATAGTTTTGTTAAATCTCAATTTCTTTTTTTATCTATTTTTCTTAAATATACTTTATCAAAGCTTTATCATACGGAAAAGATCAATGACTACTTGACAGAGAATTTACAAGCCTTAAATGCTGATACCGTGAGAGCAGATATTCCTACTAGTTCTAGTGTGAGTAATATTGATATCTGGTCAGTGTCACCAGAAAATGATGATACCTATGCAGTTATTTATTCGTTAGATCAAAAAATTAAGGAAGATAAAAATAGCCAATGGGTCCGGTCCACTTATCGAATCTTGCTTCACCAAGATAATGTAGGAAACTTAGTAATTACACAAAACCCTACTTTATGGAGCATACCGAATAAATCAGATTATGAGCCACAACTACCTGAAAGTAATGGTACGGTCGATTCCGATACTGTGCAAGAAGTGACAGATTTTTTAGAGACTTTTTTTGCGTTTAATCCGACTGCGACTGATAAAGAACTTGCTTATTATGTGAAAAACAATGCTTTACCAACCATTGAAAAGAACTACATCTTTTCTGAATTGATTAATCCAGTCTTTCGAGAAAAAGAGAATCAAATTAAGGTGTGGATCACTGTGAGATATTTAAATGAATCTACAAAAGCAACACAGCTTTCACAATATGAACTCACATTGGAGAAAGATAATAACTGGATGATTGCTGATTAAACTATACAGCACGTATTCTATCTGACATAGAATACGTGCTGTAAACTAATTTTATAGACAAACCTTTTTTTTAATATCATTTCTATTCTAAGTTGAAACGATTCATTTTTTGACAGCTCTAGATGATGATTGGAATTCTCTAAAAAAGCAATTTTATCTTGTAATTCTTTTTGTTGCTGTGCTAGTTTCTTTTGACTATCTTCAAGTACAGTTTGCTGCTGTTTTAATAACTTTAAAACATCTGGATTCAAATCTTTAGGGTGATAGAGATTGGCATATTCTCTAATCATTTTCAAGGTGAATTCAGCTTTTTGAGCAAGGAAATCTAGTTATTACTCAAAATCCAACACTATGGAGCCAACCCCAAAAATCTAATTTTACGCTTGAACAAGTGGAAAGCAATGGAACGGCGGAATCAGATACTGTAGAAGAAGCCACCGAGTTTTTTTTAGAGACGTTCTTTTCCTCTTAACCAACAGCGACAGATCAAGAACTTGCTTATTATGTGAAAAACAATGCTTTACCACCCATTGAAAAGGATTATACGTTTTCTGAACTCTTTAAATCCTGTGTTTCAAGAACAAGACAACCAAGTTAAAGTGTGGGTTACTGTAAAGTATTTGGATGAGACAACAAAAGCTACGCAACTTTCACAATATGAATTGATTTTAGAAAAAAATACAAATTGGATGATTGTTGAATAGAAAAAATTCTATAAGAGTAACGAAAAAGTCTAATTTCTATGCTTAAATATTAGGCTTTTTTCAACATTCGAAGCAGTTCACTTACATCTTTGTAATGAAAAAAAGTTAATAGTGAATTTATTCAGTTAGCTATATAGAGAACAGTTTTTCTAACTTTTTAATAAAATTTAGTTAAAGCATAGTCAAGTGTCTTTTCAACATGTATTGAAATAGTGTCTAAAAGTGGTATTCTGCTATCATCATTTGATAATAACAAAGGTAATTCCGTACAACCTAAGATAATAGCATCTACATTGTAACTATTGATGATTTCATTGAAACGATCTTTGGTATTTTTGTAAAAATGTTGTATTACCAATTCATCAAAAATCATTGAGTTAATCTCATCTTGATGATCTTCAGTCGGAGTAATGACTTTCATTCCATACTGCTTAAATGTTTCATGATAAAAGCTAGACTGCATTGTGTATTTGATACCTGTTAAAAGTAGTTTTTTATAGTGTTTCTCTTTAGATTTTAAAGCTGTTGAATCTACAATGCTAATCATAGGAACGTTTGATCTAGATTCTATTTCTTTAAATACAGAATGTGGAGAATTCGCAGCCATGATAATCACTTTCGCACCTGCCCGCTCTAATCCTCTAACTTTTATACTGATATAATCTATATATTCCTGAGTTCGTTTTTCATTTTCTAAGTCTGTGAAATATTGAAAATCCAGACTATGAATAAGAATCTCGGGATAATAATAATCTTGGTATCTTTCATAGTATAAGGCAGTGAGTTTTTTATAATACTGTAACGTTGAAGCAGCACTGATACCCCCAATAATACCTATTGTTTTCTTCACTTATTTTCCCCCTTGTATTTTATTTTTTTGAGAACGTAAGGCAAATGAATGAGCATCCACAGCTCTTGAAGTCGCAAGAATACCGTCCAAATGATCATATTCATGTTGAAGCAGTTCTGATAGATCATCAGTGAGATACATACTCTTTTTCTCCCAATCAGTATCACGATAATGAATAGTGCATGCTTTATAGCGTTGTACTTTCACAAGAAGATCTGGAAAGCTCATGCAATCATCCCATACCTCCATTTTATCGTGATCAATAATCACTAATTCAGGATTGATAAATATAAAGGGTTCATCAATATACATATAAATCATTCTTTTAAATACGCCTATTTGTGGTGCTGCGATGGCACGTCCTGCACCATATTTTGACTTGAAGTCCATGAGTGTATCGTGAAGATCTTGGACAACTGGCATTAACATTTCTATCTCATTTTCCTCAACTGGAATACTTGAGTCATGTAACTTTGGGTCACCTAACAACAGAATTTCTTTAACCGCCATTTTTTTACCTCCTTTTGTTTTATATTATAAAGCAAAAGTAATATAATAGACAAAACGAATAATCAGATAGTTAATATCGAATTTTTCAATAGAAGGTGATTTTTTGGATTTTGAACAGTTAAAGACTTTCTTAACAGTTACTGAATTAAAGAACTTTACGAAAACCGCAGAAGTACTTCATGTGACACAATCCACAGTAACTTCAAGAATCCAGCAAGTCGAGCGGTTCTATGGGCAGAAGTTATTAATCAGACATAAGGGAAATATTCAATTAACTGAAATCGGATACAAACTTCTTCCTTTACTAAAACGACAGATGGGCTTATGGGAGCAGTCGAAAAAAGTGGCAGAAGAAACAATAGAGCAGTCATTACAAATTTCAATTTCTGCGGCTTATTCCTTATGGAGAAAGATGAATACAGAGTTAGTTAAGAAATTGTACCAAGTTTATCAACCAGACCATATACATTTAAGAACAGACCATACTGAATTTGTACTTCAACATATTTTAGACGGGTCAACAGACTTTGGGATTGTTTATAACAAACCTATGAGTAAAGAATTATCTTCAGTATTGATTCAAAATGATACATTTCAATTATATAGGCATAAGGATTTAAATAATGAGAAACCAGTAGCATTTCAAGACTTATCTAATTATCCTTGGATCTATTTAAATTGGGGGCATACATTTCATTCGTGGATAGAAAATGAGAATAAGCAAGGCATTAAACCAAAGGTGGAAGTTGGGCATAGTGATTTAGCTATTCGTTTTATTGTTGATTTAAAGGGGATTGGTTTTCTTTCTGATGTGGAAGTCAATCAGTCCAATTATGCTGATTATTTAGAACCTGTGCAGTTTGAAAGTGAATTTCCAGTACCATCTCAATCAATATACTTGATATTTAAGAAAAGTAGAAGAAATGAAAATGCTATGAAAGCAACAATTGATATATTTCAAAATAGTAGATAATGATAAATGTTGAATTTTTTGATATATAATAAATATTTCTGTTTATTCATCAACGTGAATTAGATGGTATATTTTACATTTTGTCTGTAAAATTGTCCATCTGTTTTTCTATCCATCTACGTCTTGAACTTTTAACTGTGTTCATATCAGGTAAGAAAAACTCATCAACAGATACATTTAATAACGATAAGAGGTCATAAAGCACCTGTATGCTTGGGTGTTGTCCCTTATTCTCGATATTCGTTAAATAGCGTGGGTCAATCTCTATCTAAGCACCACCTGTTCACGGGTTAAACCTTGTTTTGTACGAGCTTCTTTTATCGCAATCCCAAATGCTCTAAAGTCATATTTGTCCTCTTTTTTACGCATAAAAAAATAATTTTTTTGAACGGAAAACATTTTAGCTCTGTCAAATAAAAGGACAGAGCTTTTGTTTTTATATCTATTATCGTTTATTCCTTATCTTCTGTATCTGGTACCGTATCTGCCAATCTACGAAATGCATCATTTAAAGTAACCATCCGTTTTTCTACCTTTTTAATTGCTGCATCCAATGTAAAACCTTCGTCAATCATTTCTTGAATTAGAAGCATTTTTTTTACATTTAAATAATTATATCTACGTGTAGAACCTTCTATATTGGTTTCAGATTGAATAGCTCCTTTTTCTTCCCAATAACGAATTTTACGCGTTGGTATGCCAGTGATTTCGGATACTTCTCCGATTCCAACTACCAACTTTTTCAATAAATCAAAGTCCAACAAGGCATTCAATTTTTGTGCATCTTCGTTCATTTCTCATTCTCCTAACTTCACTTAAAAAATTTTTTTAAATTCAGGCAAGCACTATATATCGTTGACGAAAACAGCAACCTTTTTCACTTGCAAGCTGTATCACTATGCAAATATTTTTTCTTTGTAGTGAGTAAACGTAGTCTCAAACAGTGAGTCCAGAATAAAAACGCCCACTATTTTAAAGTTGTATTTTAAACAAATTCATTCTTGTAACCATTTTACAATAAAAGTAGCCAATCTACAAATTATCTCTTGACTTATAATTGTAAATAAACTACAATTGATATAAATCTATTACAAATAAGGAAAATAAGTTTCGTAAAGGAGATTAGTTATGGATTTTAGTAAGGAAAACATTAATTCACAGCCGAAATATTCCTTATTAACTGCTGTTTTGTTTTGGTGTGGGTTAGTAGTCGTAGCAAGTAATTATTTAACCATTCCATTAATGTCGATATTTAGTGAATATTTTCACACTAGCATGACAAATGTGGCTTGGACAGGAAGTGCTTTCTCTCTGTGCTATGCAATCGGAAGTTTATTTACTGGCCCTCTTTCTGACCGTTATGGTAGAAAACAAGTCATTTTAATTGGTTTGTTATTGCTGACAGTGGTGACTTTTATACTGCCTATTTTAAACTCTTTGCCTTGGGTCATTGTCTGGCGTTCTTTTCAAGGATTTGCTGCGGCAACCTTTGCACCAGTTGCCATTGCTTATGTAGTGGATAAATTTCCTTCTACAAAAAGAGTGACAGCCATTGGGTTTATCAGCTCCAGTTTTTTAATCTCTGCCATCGTTGGTCAAATATTCAGCAGTTATATTAGTCAACAATTTAATTGGCAAAGTGTTTTTTATTACTTTGGCGGGATTTATTTCATAACCGCTATATTGGTTCTTACCCTACTTCCAAAAATATCTATTAGGCAAACAAAGAGTAACCTGAAGTTCATGTTCAGTCAGTTTTACCGTTTATTAACCGATAAAAGCTTGATCCAGGTATATAGCATCGCTATTACCTTACTACTCACTTTCGTAGCTTTTTATACTATTCTCGGTGAATATTTGACAGAGGAATTTGCTATGAGTTCGAACGGGATTCTTTATGTTCGTATAATTTGAATTATTGGAATGCTATTTGCTCCATTTGCAGGAAAGTTGTCCAATCAATTTGGCTTAATGAACTTTTTACGGGGGGCACTTATTATTGCGGTGCTAGGTTCTTTAATCATTGGAATCAGTTCTAATTTAGTATTCTTAGTTTTAATGAGTGTCGTCTTTGTGGCTGGAATTGCATTGACTGTTCCAACACTTATCTCTTTGGTAGGTCAGCTTGGTGGAAAAAATCATGGAGCAGCCGTTTCCCTTTATACTTTTATTTTATTTATCGGTACGAGTCTTGGTCCGATAATCGCTGTATTTTTATTAAAGATCGTAAATTACGGAATGGCTTTTCTATGCCTGGCTATGTTGCTTGGTATTAGCTTGATTATTTCGTTTTATATAAAAAATGATCAATCATAAAAATTCTATTTAAGGGGTGGAACTTTAATGACAAACGTACTTATTTTAGGGGCAACTGGACGTACAGGTGCTTCTGTCTTACAACAATTATCAGAAAATGAGCATATCCAAGTTTTTGCAGCATTACGCGAGGCAAGTGATATTTCAAGACTGCCAAAAACGAAATACCCTATTCAGACAAGACTTGTGGATATAAATAATATCTCTAGTTTGCATCGTGCCACTGAGAAGGCTGATGTTATTGTGAATGCCATTCGAATGCGTGGAGAGATTCCTGAAACAACTTTGGTTGATCTTGACAAACGTATTCAAAAAGCTGTTTCTGGAAGGGAAAATCTACTAACGATTACGGTGGGAGGAGCTGGAAGTCTAAAAATCCATAATGGCAAGCGATTTTGGCAAGACGTTGCTTTTCCAGAACGCACATTACCTAGGGGAAAAGCACATACCCGATTACGTGATTATTTGGAAACATTACCTGCCTCGGAATCATGGTCTTACTTAATTCCACCACCAGCCTATATTCCTGATGGATTACGTGTTGGAGGTTATAAACGTTGGAAAGCCTTAAATGATGAAATTGAGTTTTTGAAGAAAAGTATTAGTTATGAAGATTTTGCCACTGCGGTATGTGATGCAGTGTTAGAAAGATGGAATGGTGTCCACCTGATTGGAAATGACAAATAAATTTTCATCATTGAATCTTAAGCGATTCATTGATGTTCCTGACCCATCTCTTATTTTGTTGACAGCTAGACAAGAAAGGAAATAAATTTGTAGAAATGAAAAAACAATTATTCCTTCATTTCAATTGTTACAAACCCAGCATCGATTATTATGCTCGTCATCACAGCGGTTGTTAATACAATCTTTGCGGTCATCGACGCATCCGGAGTGACCTTCTATACTGCCGGAGCTAATGAACCATCATCATTATCTTCTTTTGGAACTTTGATGTTTGCTCCGGTGTATGTCAATTGGAATTGTCGCCTTCGGGCTTTCTGGCCTTCTTCGTAGCTCTATCGCGCCTTTAGCAATCTTAATTGCTTCACCGATGGTTGTAGCAACTGGTGTACTTCAATGGCCCGAAGGAATCCGTTTTCTTCCAGATCAAGCTAGTATGAGCCTATTGGGGATCCCTGCTTATGAAGTGACTGAACTTCCACCAGGAATTGCTTTTTTAACTCTTTTAGTATGGGCATTAGTGAGTATAATAGCATATTGGTTCTCTTTAGTACGAAGGGACAGCTAAGTGTTATAATTTATTTTCCAGACACGGCGGGATGTTATATGTATATATCGTCTACCCTGATGAAATAAATGCCCTAACATCAATGCAAGTACTGGTATTTAAATACTATGGATACTAGTCTATATTGTATTGGCTATTGTATTTTATCGTATAAGAGACACCTAAGTTCAGGTGTCATCATTTAGGTAAGAGAAGGAAATAAATTTATTGAAATGGAGAAACAATCAATTCTCTATTTCAATAAATTTATTGATACCGCTTATCAAAGATTCAATCAATATTAGCTCTTTTTCAGTAAAATGATCCATCTGTTTTTCTATCCATCTACGTCTAGTGCCTTTAACTGTATTAGTATTTGGTAGGAAATACTCATCAACAGATACATTCAGTAACGATACAAGGTCATACAGCACCTGTATACTAGGGTGTTGCCCTTTATTCTCAATATTCGTTAAATACCGTGGATCAATCTCTATCAATGCACCCACTTGTTCACGGGTTAAACCATGTTTTATACGAGTTCTTTTATCGCAAGCCCAAATGCTCTAAAGTCATATTTATCTTCTTTTTTACGCATAATAAACCACCTCTATACATCTTACTGTTCCTATTAAAACAGAAACAGGTATAGAAAAACGTACGAGATGGTTTTTTAATTCCTGTCATATGTTTCATACAATAAAAGATACTGCCAGACGGTAATAAAAAAAACCGTTATCTGGTAGTACCCTTTTCATGCGTTAAAATGATTTTCTCTTTACCAGACGACGGTTTACATAGCCGCCGTTTCCCTTTTATTCATGAAGTAACGAATGGTGTGTGAAATTTAATTTTTAAAAATGTGGCGGCTTACAGGAGGTAAGTCGCCATGCAATATATTGTCATCCAATATTGTTCTACCTTTGATACTTCGTTAAAAAAGGGGATTTCTATACCCTAGATAAAAACGCTTTTAAATGTGGTTTTTCAAATCATATAAAAGGAACTTTTGAAACACATAAACAAACTGCTCAATCTGTTTATGTGTTTTTTTGTTTGCCGAAAACTTTTTTAAAAGTATTTTTATCAAATATGCAACAAACAGCCCTTTTGTGTTGGGACTTAGTACAAAGGGAGATAAAAGAGCATAGCTCACTTCCTTTCATAACACGAAAGGGGGTGAGAAAAATGAAGCCATCTTCTTTTCAAACAACCATAGAAAACCAGTTTGATTATATCTGTAAGCGTGCGATAGAAGATGAACGCAAAGATTATCTCAAACATCTATTGAGAATTTCAAAACAAGAAGTTTCCTTCTCTGATACAGGGATTCTCTTGTGAATCAATTCTCTACTGTCGATCACTATGCCACCGATTTGCAAATCTTCACATTGTACGGTTCTAACATTGGTGCGGAAAGTGATTTGTTAAGTGAAGCATTACGGAATCTGACAAATAAAAAACGGAACATCATTTTGCTGTACTACTTTATTGATATAAACGATACGGAAATCGCAGAGTTGTTGAAAGTAAATCGTTCTACGGTCTATCGTCACCGAACCAGTGGACTAGCCTTTATTAAAAAAATTATGAAGGAGCATGCAGAATGAAAACAACATACCCTACGGTTCCCTTTTCACTTATTGTACATGCTACAGATGGTGACACAGAAGCAATTCATTACATTGTAAAACATTACAGAGGTTATATCTCAAAACGCTCCCTTCGCCCCGTGAAAGATGATTATGGGAATCAACTAATGATGGTGGATGAAGTGCTGCAAGGTAGAATGCAAACTCGATTGATCACCAAAATTTTATCCTTTGAAATCAAATAATCATTTCGCCAACCGTGGAAGCGTGTTGGAGCGTTACACGCTTCCTAACTAGAAGTTTATCATTCTATCAAAGTATACTGTTTTCAGTATATTTCGATAGGCTGATAAGCCAATGTTCTTTGACAACTGAATATAAAAGCGAGCGAATACGCTTCGGTAGAGATTGAGCCAACGGACTGATACGCCATGACTTTGTAGATAATACAAAACGAGCGATTCTTTTCAGTGAACCGTAAGTGTCTTTTGGACAAGTCACTGCCATGACTTCTCTATCGTGATAATGATACTCCTGTACAGCCACAGCCTGATCGTTTAGAGCGTCACAGGCAATGGGTATAGCTGCATGCGCACCATGCAGGGGTGAGATTCCCGTGAGCTTAGCCAAAGCTGTTCGATTGCTTATTCATCATTTGATTGGGAGAAGTTGTAGTTCAATACCACCATATAAAAGTATCTACTCTAGATGCAACTTAAAATTCATTTATTTTAAATAGTGCGTTATAATTATAGGCGAATATTGGAGTTTTCCTAGCCTATAATGGAAAGGAGTATCAATGATAACAGTCACTAAAAAAGACTTAATTGAGCTAGGATACGGAAATTCTTTTTCAGCCGATATTATTAAAAGAGCAAAGGAATTAATGATTACAAAGGGGCATTCCTACTACGAGTCTAGAAAGCTAGATAGAGTCCCTCGTGAAGCTGTAGAAGAAATTCTGGGAATCAAGTTTTCAGATGAAAACAGGTCTGATTAGTTTTTGCACGGTAAGGAGTAAAAACTATGGCTAAAGACCCGATTAAAAAAGCGAAAAATGGTACTTACTATTTTCGTGCAAATCTAGGTTATGATACTAAAGGCAAAAAGATTCAAAAATATCGTAGTGGATTTACTACTAAGAAAGAAGCAAGAGAAGAATACTCGAAGCTACTGCTAATGAAACCAGAAGAATTAAGCGAAAACAAGGATAAAATGACCTTTAAACATTATATCTTTGAAATTTTTCTTCCATGGTATAAGACACAAGTAAAGCTCAGAACATATGAAAATCGTTTGCCAACTATAAAAAAACATTTTTCTTACTTCGACAAAATGGCTGTTTCTGATATTGAGCCTATCGATGTGCAAAATTGGCAACTAAAATTATCAAAAAAGTGCAAGTCTTCTTATGTGAGAGCTGTTCAAGGATTATTTTCTGTTGCTATGGATCGAGCGATTGTCTTAGGGATTACAACCACAAATCCATCTAAGATTATTGGCAATGTGAAAAAGCAAAAGTCTAAGATTGAATTTTGGACAAAAGAAGAATTTGAAAAAGTAATTTCCCTAATTTATAAAGAAGATTACTATCAACACTTTTTATTTATCTCTCTATGGTTTTTATTTATGACAGGAATGCGAATTGGTGAAGCCACTGCCATTCAATGGGAAGACATTGATTTTGATTCAGGGGTACTAACCATCAACAAAACACTCTATTACAAGAACCAAACGGATTATAGATTTGTTGAACCAAAAACAAAGGCGAGCGTTCGTCATATTGTATTAGATGAATGTACATTAAATTATTTATCCGAATGGAAAGATGTACAACAAAACCTAATTCAGACAGACTTTATGATGAGTTATAACGGCATTCCTACACAAAAACATACGCTAGCATATGCTATTGAACGCTATGCTAAGCTGGCTGACATTCATCGAATCAGAATTCATGGTTTACGTCACTCTCATGCTTCCTTGTTAATCAGTATGGGAGAAAACCCACTCATCATTAAAGATCGTTTAGGACATGAAGATATTGAAACTACTTTAGGAACATATGGACATCTTTATCCTAACAGTAATTTTGAGGTAGCTAACAAATTAAATGGAGCTATTTCCTTTAAAGAAGCAAAACAAAACTATGATACTTCACCAAAGAATCAATTTACTGAAGACTATTTAAGAAAACAAAAACAAAAAGTGCAATAAAAGTGCAATGAAAAATTAAAAAGAGCCAAAAACCCTTGATACACAAAGGTTTCTAGCTCTACTACAACTACTCCCACTCAACTGTAGATGGGCTACCTAGAACCCTTGCTATCACTGCTTTCAGACAGTTTACTTTCCCTTATGGCAGGGTTTTGGTAGGGAACCAATTCCATCTTAATGTCTTGATTTCCATTGAAATCCATATAAGTTTCCTTAGAAAAATTGAACTTAATATTCCCTGCCATTTTTTCAGCAAGTGGTTCATCATTTCTACTCCATAAGTGCGCATAATGTTTCAAAGTTATTTCCGGTGAACTATGTCCTAATCTTCGTGATACTACTAATACATCAGCATTAAACTCATTAATTAAATAACTAACATGAGAATGCCTCAATCCTTTTGCTTGTATTACAGTAACTTTTGCTATTTTGGCATATCGTTGTACAATTCTATGGATTGTAGACCTATGAACAGGTAGTCCTGTATAGCTTAATATGAAATTATCTATTCCATGCTCTGATTGTACTTGTTTCCAGTTTTGCAAGATTGCTAACGTATCGTCATCTAACGATATTGTGCGAATACCATCTTCCGTTTTAGTATATGGCTTTCGTTTAAAATCTTTTTTTGATTTCATTTGCAAAGTGCGATGAACCCTTAACTTCTTTTTATCGAAATCAACATCATTCCAATAGAGTGCCAATCCTTCACTTACTCTTACTCCTGTCATATAATATAACCAAATTGCAACAAAGCACATGTGCTCATAAAAGTTATGAGTATAAATCATCGAGATAACCTTTTCAAATTCCTCTTTCGTCCAAAAGCCAACAACACTTTTCGCTTTTTGAATTGCTTTTGTTTTCTTTGAAATATTTTTATCTAAAAATTCCAAATTCACAGCATACTCAAGCGCTTGTCGAAATCCTCCATAGAGCAACGCAGAGTAGTTTTGAGAATATCCAGTTTCATTCAAGAGCCAAGTTCTAAAAGATTCACAATCTCTGACATCAATCTCTCTAAGCCTTTTATCAGAAAACCTTTCTTTAATTAATTCAAAAGCATGTTTTCTTGATGCCCAAGTATCCTCTTCTACGCTTGATTGATAGTATGGTAAAAAAATAAATCCATAAACTCACCAAAAGTAAGGCGATATTTGGCATAGCCATTTTGGCTAAGATATTCATTTCTTATTCTAGTCGCTTCCTTATTAGCTTCTCTTGCAGATTTAAATTTTTCACCATTAGCGTTTTTCCTAGATTTCTTCTGAATCCTTTCTCCCGTAATCTTTTCTACACCAAGTTCAATATTATAAAAGAAATTTCCTTTATTATCCGTATAAACTCCTTTATATTTAGTCTTTGCCATTCGTATCACCTTCCTCAAGAGATACGTCCACACCTATGATATTTTCAACAGCATGACAAGGCACCCGTCCTAATCTTTTGTTATTATAATAGGGATATCCTTGTTCCACCATGTAATATTTTGCTTGTCTAATAATATTTACTGCTTGATATGGCAAGAAACCCATTTCTTGCAATTCCTTTTTTGAAATGGTTTTATTCATTAGCAAAACAATTCCTCCTTATTTTTTCAATCGAGTAGAGGGGAAAATTAAATAATTTTCCGCCCCTCTCACACCACCGTACGTACGGTTCCGTATACGGCGGTTCAATTTATATCGCAGTGTGAACTTTTAAATAATACTCTTGGGCAAAGGGGATACCCCTTTGCCTTAAGCGCTTGTTAGACAGCGCTCTTTGAACTACCTTCGATAGTCCAATAAAGCGATAGCCTTTTCGACAGTACGTTAAGCCTTTCGCTTCCTCTTCAGGTATTCCAAGTTGGACAAGAGATTTAATTCTCTTCTTGTTGCTCTTCCATTGTTTCCAGATGATTACGCGCAATCTTGAGCGAAGTTTTGAATCTATTGCTCCAAGTACGCTCTTCATGTTGGCTATCTTAAAGTAATTGACCCAGCCGAAGATGACTTGTTTCAATTTAACGATTCTTGTATCTAAAGAGATACTCCAATTCCGTTTTGTCAGCTGCCGTAATTTCCTTTGGAATTTCTAAATCGATGTGCCATGGGGTCTCGGTTGAAATTTCCTCTTATTGGCGTCATAGTAAAAGCCAAATCCTAGGAATTTTGTTTTACTAGGACGGGAGATTCTACTCTTTTCCACATTTACGATGAGTCCTAATTTCTTCTCGATAAATTTTGTAATGGAAATAAGCACTCTATTCGCTGCTTTCTCGCTTTTGACGAAAATAAGGCTGTCATCTGCGTATCTGACGAAGCGCAGTCCTCTTGCTTCCAATTCCTTATCCAACTCGTTCAACATAATGTTGCTCAGAAGTGGACTTAAATTGCCGCCTTGTGGTGTTCCGACTGGTGTGTCTTCATATTTCCCCTTAACCATCACACCACTTACAAGATATTTCCTTATAAGGGAAATGACGTCCCCATCTTTTATCGTATGGGAGATGATTCTCATCAATTTGTCGTGATGGACCGTATCAAAGAATCGCTCTAGGTCAATATCTACTATCCATTCATAGCCGTTATTTAAATACTCTAGCGCTTGAATGACTGCCATTTCACAGCTTCTTCCTGGTCGGAAACCATAGCTGTATTCACTGAATTGTTTCTCGAAAATTGGACTGAGTTTTTGACTGATTGCTTGTTGCATCACTCTGTCGACGACTGTTGGAATGCCTAGTTTACGCATTTTTCCATTCTCTTTTGGAATTTCTACTCGCAATGCTGGAGTTGGCTTGTATTTCCTTTGTCGGATTTGGGTTCGAAGTTCATCCTTATGTTCTCTTAGGTATTCCTTCAGTTCTTGCACCGTCACTCCGTCTACTCCACTTGCACCTTTATTGCGATACACGCGCTTATAGGCTTCATTCATATTTTGATTTCCTAAGATTTCTTCTAAAAGTTCCACACTCGTTTCTTCCTTTCCTTTCATGTGACGAAAGACACTTCACTTTTGAGTATCCTCTGAGATACGCTCATACTTTCCTCATTAACACATTCTGAAGTATATCTTTCGTGCAATCATGGCGTAG
>NZ_JAXHDD010000069.1:0-18837 GCF_037072025.1 Pseudogracilibacillus sp. SO30301A
CAGTATTTGGTGGCGTATACCAGGATATTAAAGAACAATGACAGGATGAAAACTGAAAAGAAATGAAGAAAAGGGATCCAGTTCGTTTTGGGCTTATTCTAATATCCTATTTTAAAAGGCTTATTCATTATTGGAAGAGCGAAAGTATAGTGTCCTGAAAAATGTACTCCAATAGAAAATAATTGGTGTTATAATGTGGTTGAGTATGACTAACACACATCTAAAAATTATTTTTATTGACAACAATAAATAAATCATGTATATTAAAAAATGTCGCCGAATGGAGGAATACCCAAGTCTGGCTGAAGGGATCGGTCTTGAAAACCGACAGGGGTGTCAAAGCCCGCGGGGGTTCGAATCCCTCTTCCTCCTCCATTAAATTTAAAATAAATGAAATAAACAGTATCTTGGAACCAAAATCCGAAGATACTGTTTTTGTTTTATCAACTTGCTCTAATATCTGACCTGATATCAAGGGGAAGACTTTCGTGGATAAATGGGATTTCTCGTGGTTAAACTGAGATTCCCATGTTTAAATCACGATTTAGCTGGTTAACAATCTACCCTAAGATCATTTCTTACTTATTGATTTGGAAATGTATTTTCCTCACCTTTATGGTGAAAGTCATTAATGACTAGTAAAGAATACAATTCCTGAATATTTTCTTCTGTAACTTTATTTTGTTCATTAATTTGTTCTTTTATATAACTTACAATTTGTCTGAATAAATCATGGTCTCGCATTAGCCTATAAAGATCTTTTTTTGGAATATTTCCCTCTTCTTACTCTCTGTCATGAATTGTGGAAAACTTACTTGCACGACGTCATCATGATTCGATTCCAGTGAAAGTAATGGATCAATCGCCCCGAAACTTAATAATGAACCCCCGACTAAATTCAAAAAACGAGCTCCGGATGCATAACTGACCATTGACATTGACATAGTGGGGATTGGCGAAAATCCAAAAATCCGATAAGGTCCTTCAGTTTCAATTGTATGTATTATGGAAGCAGCGATTAATGTATTGATTTCATCCCATGTAGACCGTACAAATCCACCTTTTCCACGAGAGAATTTGTACCGCTTTGATTTTTCCTCATCATTTACGATACTTTTCCAAGCTCGTACAGGGTCTTTTTGTTCTCTAAGAGCTTCTGACCATATTTTTAAGAGCGAAGACCGGATATATGGATAGCGAACTCGCTGAGGACTATATGTATACCAAGAAAAAGTCGCTCCTCTTTGAATCCTCTAGGTTCATATTCTGGCATTTCTGGTTCAGTAGAAGGATAATTAGTTGAGCTTCCCAGGCGATAATTCCGTCTTTTACATGAACTCTCCAGTTACATGACCCGGTACAATTGACCCCGTGAGTGGTGCGAACTACCTTATCATGTTGCCAACGCCTGCGATAATATTTTTCACTTTGCCGATCAAGTGGAGAACGTTCATAATGATCATTCAATTTTTCCCCTTTACCTAAATAATTAAATCTTTTTCACAAACGAGTCGATGATTTTTCATATGGCACCTCCGAATATATGTAAAAAGTTCTATCACTACCCCTAAATATTATACAAACATTAACTCATTTTCCGATAAGTGGACAAAGATAATCTTTATCATTTTTTGGGTAATCGGAAAATAGTGTGGAAAGATGGCATAGGTTGAGTAGTTTTTAATTACCATGATTCGGATAATCATGTTTAGATACATTGGATTTAGAAGTAGCTAACTGGAGGCGGATCAGAAATTATATTGAAAAACTTTACAATATGAGAAATATGTTGTATTTTATGAATGTAAAATAAAAATATTCATATATTCAATTAGGAGGGATGTTTAAATGTTACATAACAACCAAAATACAAAACATGAACAGTCCAAATGGTGGGCACTTATTGCATTAACTTTAGCGGCGGTGATGGTTGGATTGGATATGACAATCCTTAATATTGCCTTACCTACGTTATCCATCACTTTTGATGCAACTACTAATCAATTGCAATGGTTTATAAATGCTTATACTTTAGCACTCGCTGTTTTTATGTTGCCAGCCGGAATACTAGGTGATCGTTTCGGGCGTAAAAAATTGTTAATTAGTGCATTTATCATGTTTGCAGCAAGTTCATTGCTTTGTGCATTTGCTCCAAATACGGAAGTTTTCATAATCGGGAGAGTGTTATTGGGAATTGCTGCAGCTTTTGTCATTACTTTGTCTACTGCAATTCTCCCGGTGATTTTCACTTCTGGGGAAAGGTCTAAAGCAGTTGCTATTCTAATGATTGGTTCCATGCTATCGTTACCGATCGGTCCACTTTTAGGGGGGTGGATACTAGACCATTTTTGGTGGGGGTGGATTTTTTTATTAAATGTCCCTATTATTGCGTTAGCAGGTGTAGCTGTGATTATGTTTTTGCCCGAATCTCGTGGTGAACAGCAATCCAAAGTTGATTATGTGGGAATTTTGCTTTCCGGTATCGGATTATTTTGTGTATCATATGGTACAATCGAGACAGGAGCAAGAGGTTGGAGCGATAGTTTGGCATTGTCTACAGTAATAGTCGGATTTGTTTTAGTCGGCTTTTTTGCTCTGTGGCAGTATAAAACTCGATTCCCACTTATTGATATGGCTATTTTCCGCACACCAGTATTTCGGTGGTCGCTGATATTGTCCGTACTTGTTAATATATTGTTATTTGGTATGCTTTTCATCATCCCGCTATATTACCAAATCGTAATAAAGACGGATGCTTTTGGGAGTGGTTTACGTTTGCTATCACTCGTTGCAGGGTTAGTAGTAGGTGGAATAGTTACAGAAATAACAATCGCTAAATTAGGAGAAAAAAAGATTATCGTTTCTGGTTTTTTCCTGGTTGCGTTTGCAACAATTGCAGGATCTATGACTACGTTAGAAAGTACGGAATGGTTTGTAGGGGCATGGTTAGCTATTTTTGGCCTTGGTGTGGGCTTGACTATGCCAACTGTGATGAACTTAGCTTTAGGAGCATTATTGAGTAAGCAGAGCGGAATCGGTTCTTCTGTCATCCAAACGGGCAGACAGGTTGGCGGTGCTCTCGGAGTAGCCATTTTTGGATCGGTTTTAAATACCGGATATCGTAATAATTTACAGTTAGAACAATTTCCTGATGACGTAAGAGCCGTTGTTCATGATAGCGTAGCAGCAGGAGCTGTTGTTGCGGAGAAATTACCATTCCCAAAACTTCTTGATAACCTTTATCAGTCATTTATGGTGGGAATGAGTAATGTATTATGGATTTGTTTTGCTATAGCGCTAGTTGGTATATTGGTTTCTTTCATATGTTTGCCAGCTTCTGTTAATGAAGAGAAGCAACATGTGCAGAAAGGAGAGAAAAGTATTGGCAGGTAAATTTAACCAGCAAGAAAAAGAATATATTCGTAGTAAATTATTACAACATGGAAGGCAATTATTTGGAGACCATGGCCTAAAAAAAACAACTATCAGTGATTTGACAAAGAAGGTCAATATTGCTCAAGGAAGTTTTTATCTTTTTTATGACTCAAAAGAGGCACTGTATTTTGAAATACTTGAACAGGAAGAGAGTTACATTAGAGAGGAATTACTTAATAAGGTATTGTTAAAAGAGAAATTGACGAAAGAGACCTTCCGTGACTTTTTACAACAAGCGTTACAATTTTTGGATGAAAGTCCGATTCTGAGACAGTTGTTTGATAAATCAACTATGAATCAGTTGCTACGCAAACTACCTCAGGAAAAATTAGATAGTAATAACCAAGGAGATATAGATTTTTTAGTGCCATATATTGAAAAATGGCAAGCAGATGGGATTATGAAACAATTGCCACCAGATATTATTGTTAGTATGATTCGTTCTTTAATTATTCTGTCTTTACAGAAGGAAATGATAGGTGAATCTAACTATAAATCTACTATGGATCAACTTGTCCAGTTTATTTCTGAGGGTTTAATTAATGATTAAAAAGAAATCTTCAATGCTGCCCCCCTTTGTTCACGCAATGGAATGATCACGAAATGGGTTTATTGGCTATGCAGTTTTACGTTAATTTTTACTAATTTAGTTTTCATTAGGATTTGTAAAAAATAAGGAAGTTGAGGAAGAACATGATATAAAGTAGTTAAAATACTATGTAAAAAAATAAATGTCAAAGAGAATTTTTTCTATTAAGTTATTTGAAAATAGACTGACTAAGGCTATGGAATAGGGTTCTTTTTAACTTTCTTTCCACACGATAATCTGAATACCTCATTTTTTTAGCAATAGCTTGACAAAAGGAATGGAACAACATAATATTTAAAATAATCAATATAATAAAAGAAGACTATGAATAGACAAGTAAATTATGTAACTTGCCAAAAAGAGAGTGGAATTCATCGGCTGAAAGATTCCATAGGGAAAGACATAATTGAACCTACCTAGGAGTCGTTGGCTAAAAACTAACCGCAATTTTGCGTTATCAATATAAAGTGGGCTCATTTTGCCAAATTAGGTGGTACCGCGGATTTAACCTCATTTTCCGTCCTTATGTTTAGGATGAAATGAGGTTTTTTATTTGCAATAGGAAAGTAAAAACTTCCCTACTGCATAAGTGCAACAAAAGCTTGGCGATAGGCTAAGTTTTCTAATAAATTGAAAAAAGGAGTAATAAGTATGGTTAAGAAAGTTGCGTTTATTGGTGCCGGTTCAATGGCGGAGGCTATTATAGCAGGAATGGTAAATAAAAATGTACTGGAAAGAGAGCAAATCTATGTAGCGAATAAAGAAAATGAAGCAAGGCTAGAGGAATTAAAAGGAAAATATAATATTAAGGGCAACACAAATAAAGAAGAAGTTATCCAAGAGGCAGATGTTATCTTTTTTGCAACGAAACCATATGATATGGAACATGCGATACTAGATACAAAAAAATATATTCAATCTCATCAACTTGTCATTTCCGTAGTTGCCGGTGTATCGACAGGTTTCATTACGGATAAACTTGAAAAAGAAGTTGCTGTTATAAGAGCGATGCCGAATACATCTGCTACTATTGGATATTCTGCCACCGCAATTACAAAAGGGAAATTCGCAACAGACACTCATATATCTTTAGCTAAAAAACTATTTGAAGCAATTGGTGCGGTGTCGGTAGTAGAGGAAGAAAAAATGCATATTGTTACTGGAATTTCAGGAAGTGGTCCAGCATATGTTTATTATTTAGTAGAAGCAATGGAAAAAGCAGCTTTAGAAGAAGGATTGGATGAAAAAACGGCAAAACAATTGATTACTCAAACGATTATCGGTGCTGGTAATATGTTACAATATGCACAAGAGCCTGTCTCTGTTTTAAGAGAAAATGTAACTAGTCCTAATGGAACAACGGCAGCAGGATTACGAACATTAGGGGAATATAATTTTCAAGATGCGGTTATTAATTGTGTAAAGAGCGCTACAAACAGATCACGTGAACTAGGGGAAGAACGATAACCGTAAGGAGTTGGAGGTGAAATCGTTGCCGACTTGTCAACATTGCAAGATGCAGTGGACATACACTGAGTCTTTAAAAAGTCTTTTCCGTCTCAGATGTCCATATTGTGGAGAAAAAAATTTCGCCCGAAAACAAAGACCACGCGATATTATCTTTTCAGTTGTCTCGATGATAATTATATTGTTCATCTTTCCTTTTTTAAACTTTACCTTCTTATGGAAGACAGTACTAGTATTCATTGCACTAGCTATTTACATTGCAACCTATCCAATTAATTTGAAATTAACGAAAGATGAAGAACCGATATTCTAAAAAAATTTGCTGGAGTGCGCAGCGTTCATAAACTGTAACGTAAGAGTCTACTTGTTATGTTTTGTATCAACTCCACATCTAAGGAGCAACTCATATATTGCGAAACGACTCGACGTCTTGGAAAATGACTCAACATGTTTGCAATCGACTCGACATCTTGGAAAATGACTCAACATGTTCGCAATCGACTCGACGTCTTGGAGAATGACTCGACATGTTCGCAATCGACTCGATATCTTGGAAAATGACTCAACATGTTCGCAATCGACTCGACGTCTTGGAGAATGACTCGACATGTTCGCAATCGACTCGACATCTTGGAGAATGACTCAACATGTTTGCAATCGACTCGACGTCTTGAAGGTTGAGTTATTCTTTCCAGTGATGATTAAATAGTTATGTCACAGTTTACATCTCGGTACAGATTAAAAAGGTACATCAACTTACGAAAATAGCCTAAAGGAAACATGTTCCTGATTTTTCAGGAACATGTTAGGTTTCTCTTTTATTAATAGTAAAATTATCATTGAGCAGTAACCAATTTTGCGGGAAGGCGAGACCTAGTTTCCAGTATGCGATACCGCGTAAGTCTAAACGCTTAATGAGATCAAATTTTGCCTGAATGGATCTTGCATCCTCAAACCAAACGATATGTTCTCTTCCTTGATTATCATAGTAATTGAAAAATGGTGCTTGTGCTGTTTCATCATATTGAATAGCGGCATTATTCTCACGGGCAATTCGAATAGCTTGTTGGGGACTTATCGCTCTAGCAAAGCTTTCCCCCTGAACAAATGGTAATGTCCAATCATAGCCATACAGGTTTTGGCCCATAAGTATTTTATCTGGAGGAATTTCTGTAATTGCATATGTGAGTACTCTTTCAACTTCATTAATTGGTGACACTGGAAGAGGAGGTCCTGCACTGTATCCCCATTCGTACGTCATTAACACAACGAAATCGGCTATTTCACCGTGAGCTGCATAATCATGAGCTTCATATAACAATCCTTGTTGAGTCGCACTTGTTTTTGGTGCAAGTGCTGTAGATAATAAAAGTCCTGCTTGATCTAAACGTGGTTTGATTTTTCGTAAAAATTCATTATATGCTTCCCGATCATCTTGAGGAATAAATTCAAAGTCAAAATGAACATCCTGGAAACCACCTGCAGTTGCAGTATTAATTATTTCATCAATCAAACTATTTTGCACCGCTTGAACGGTTAAAATAATATGGATAAGTTCTGAACTAAATGCACCTTCTTCCAAGTTTGTTACGACAAAAGATAAAGACGTATTGTTATTTTCAGCAATTTCCCGGAATCGATCTAACGGAGGAGGAGTTAGACTTCCATCTCGGTTAATCCGGTAACTAAATGGAGCAAGATAGGTTAAAGAAGGTGTATTTTTTTCCGCAGCATTTTCAAGCACAGGTGAAACTGTATCTCCTAAAGGTTCAATATAACCAAAAGAGGTTATGGATGGTTTCGGCCTTGGAGGGATATATAATCGGTATCCTACTGGTAACATTATATTGAGTTGGATGTTATTAATACGGGCAAGTTCTTCTGTTGAAATGTTGAACTGTCTTCCTATCGTAAATAATGTATCCCCTGGTTGAACGAAATAATACTGACCAACGATAGGAATTACCAAAGCCTGCCCAACTACCAAATTCGGAGTCTCCAATTCATTCGCTTCCGAAATTGAAAAAATCGATGTACTATATGTATTAGCAATTGAAAATAACGTTTCTCCACTCTTAACGATATGAATTTGCAAGGTATTTCCTCCTTTCGAAAGTTAATATGCTCATTCCAATTTATGAATTGAACAGATAGTTTATACTAAAATAATGTTAGAAGTGATGAATTTGAATAAAGATGAAAAATATATGCAGAGGGCAATTATAGAAGCTAAAAAAGCCCAAGAAGCTGGAGAAGTACCAATTGGTGCTATAATTGTGTTTGAAGATGAAATAATCGCTACAGGTTATAATGTTCGCGAAACGACGCAGTCAACATTGTCTCACGCAGAACTCGTAGCTATAAAAAAAGCAAATACTAAAATCGGTAGTTGGAGATTGGAAGATTGTACACTTTATGTTACGTTAGAACCTTGTCCAATGTGTGCAGGTGCTATTATACAATCACGAATAAAACGGGTTGTTTATGGCGCAAATGATCCAAAAGCAGGTTGCGCAGGAACAGTAATGAACTTGCTAGATGAGAGCAGATTTAATCATCAAGTGGAAGTGACTAGACGTGTACTTGAGACAGAATGCAGTTCCTTACTAACAACTTTTTTTCGTGAATTACGAAAACATAAAAGATAAAGTGTAAATTTTTGTAAGTTTTTATTTATTATTGCAATTGTTATATATTAAATGTATAATGAAGAGTGCCGTGCTAGGTGGGGAGGTAGCGGTGCCCTATAACTTGCAATCCGCTGTAGCAAGGCTGAATTCCCATTTGAGGTGTGGCATCTTTATGGTCTGCCTTAAGGGATTGGTGTTGACGTTTAGGTCCTGCGCAACAGGAACCCATGAACCCTGTCAGATCCGGAAGGAAGCAGCAGTAAGTGGTCATTCTTGTGTGCCGCGGGGGAGCCTAGGCCGAGCCATGAACTTAAGTTACGCATAGGGACGTTACATCGAGAGTGGGTGCACGGTATTACATATATAAAGCAAAATCTCTTGTTAGATATTTAATCTAGCAAGAGATTTTTTTGTTATTAGCTTTTCGCATTCCTCATTATAGATACATTTAATTACATACTTCGACATTTATTTTAAAAAGTCCTTCTTTTTATTTAAAAATATTATAAAAACTCCGATCTAGAAATTCCATATTCCCAACAAATTCTAATATCTTAAAAGCAATCATATAATAGCAGCGAAGGGTTCACAAGAAATCCGTAAAAGCGGAGGTGGTGACTAAATGGCTTTTAATACTCCAGAACAAATAACTAAAAAGTAGGAGATATAGGGTCAAAAAAGTCAATTTGCCTTTATCGATCACGTTATCGCTTGGATTTTTAGCAGGTGCTTATATTTCATTTGGATTCTTATTATACATTCGAGTGACAGTAGATCTATCATTACATATATGGGGATCGGTTGCAGGATTTATTGGTGTAGTCGTTTTTCCACTTGGTTTCGTTCTTTTTCTTGGCAGGTGGAGAACTTGTTACAGGAAATAATGCCGTTACAACCGCCAGGCTCTATAAGAAAATAACAACATGGCAGATTGTGAAAAATTGGACAATCATTACCGTAAGTAATTTTATTGGTGCTATTTTGTCGCTTATCTTTTTGGGCATTATTTAGGGTTGACAGAGACAGGTTCTTATTTAGAACAGACGATTTGCGTTGCTGAAAGTAAAGTCAATGAACCATTCCATATGGCGTTATCTCAGGAATTGGTGCCAACTGGCTCGTTTGTATTGCTGTTTGGTTAGCTTATGCAGCAGAAGATACAACGGGTAAAATAATTGGTATTTGGCTTCTAATCATGGCTTTTGTAGCGATTGGTTTTCAACACCTCGTAGCGAATATGTTTATCATTCTCGCAGCGATTTTTGCAGAAGCTTTTGATTGGTTCATGTATGTAGAAAATTTTATTGCCGTTTTTCTCGGTAAAACAGTCGGCGGTGCAATATTTGTCGCTACTTTCTATTGGATGGCAAACTCATGGAGTTTAAAGACAGAATAACTTTTTCCAAGGTTAGTTGAAAAGGAGATTAATCGCAGATACAATAGTCAATTTTGAAGGCAGTGAAATAATAGTTTTGTTTTATAAAAAGTACTTCAACGGACGCGATTGTGAGAGAACGGAAAAACGGAAAAAAATCTCAGAATCAGATTCAAAATTATTATCCGATCAGCTATTTTAAAATGTTAGAAATATTTTCCCCTTAAATTGGTTATATTATCCACTGGGAGGTGTATTCCATGGATAATAATAAAAAGGATCGTATGAAAGAAGATGTTAATGTGGAACTTGGTGGAATGGGGTTTTACGGAACAACTTCGAATGAGGAGGTTGCTGGTTACCATTCTTCAGGTGATATCGAAAATGCTGGACAGCTGGATAAAGGGTTTAAGCGACCAAAAGGAGAGGCTGGCGCAGAGGCTTCATTAAAGGATAAACATCAGAAAGATTAGACGTTATCGAAAAAAGCACTACAATTGACTTCTACACATAATATAAGGAAGCATAATTTTATGCTTCCTTATATTAACTCATTTGTTGTTTTAATTTTTCTTGTAATCCAAGTGCTTCTGCAGTTGATTGATGAACATGTTGCAGTAACTCTGGATTTTCCATTAATGATTTACCATAAGAAGGGATCATTTCTTTTATTTTTGGTTCCCACTCCGTAAACTGTTCTGGGAAGCATTTTTCAATTACTTCAAGCATGATCGAAACCGCTGTGGAAGCACCTGGAGAAGCTCCTAGTAAAGCGGCAATAGAACCATCAGCAGCATTAATTACTTCTGTACCAAACTGAAGTGTTCCTTTGCCACCCTCATCTGTATCCTTAATAACTTGTACCCGCTGACCTGCCACTACAAAGTCCCAATCTTCAAGTTTTGCATTTGGGATAAATTCACGTAATTCTTCCATCCGTTGTTCTTTTGATAACATAACTTGCTGAATTAAATATTTAGTTAATGACATTTCTTTACCGCCTGCCGCTAACATCGTTAACACATTATTCGGTTTGACAGAAGTTATCAAATCAAACATCGAACCGGTTTTTAGGAATTTCGGTGAGAAGCCGGCAAATGGACCGAATAATAATGATTTCTTATTATTGATATATCGTGTATCAAGATGTGGAACTGACATTGGTGGAGCACCAACTTTAGCCTTTCCATAAACTTTTGCATGATGTTGTTCTATAACATCTGGATTATTACATACCATGAAAATCCCACTAACAGGGAATCCGCCAATATGTTTTCCTTCAGAAACTCCAGATTTTTGTAATAAATGCAGACTTCCACCCCCGCCTCCAATAAAGACGAATTTGGAAGTAATATATTCTAATTTCCCGTCTTTTGTATCACGAACTTTCAATTCCCATGAGCCATCACTAGTGCGTTTAAGATCCTCAACAATGTGATTGTAATTAATATCAATATGATTATCTTCTAAATGATCAAACAACATACGTGTTAAAGCACCAAAGTTAACATCTGTTCCAGTATCAATCTTGGTAGCTGCGATCGGTTCATTTGTATCACGATCCTTTATAATAAGTGGAATCCATTCCATTAATTTGTCCGGATCATCAGAAAATTGCATTCCTTGAAACAATGGATTGCTTGTCATTGCTTCATAACGTTTCTTTAAAAACGCTACATTCTCTTCTCCCTGTACCATACTCATATGAGGTAAAGGCATAATAAAATCTTCAGGATTCTGAATTAGGTTACTATTTACTAAATACGACCAAAACTGCATAGATACCTGAAACTGTTCATTTACATTGATCGCTTTACTAATATCAATAGAGCCATCTGGCTTTTCGGTTGTGTAGTTTAGTTCACACAAAGCCGCATGTCCAGTTCCGGCGTTGTTTAATTCGTGAGAGCTTTCCTCTCCTGCTTTTTCGAGCTTCTCAAACACGGTAATTTTCCAGTCAGGTGCTAATTCTTTTAAGAGTGTACCTAAAGTTGCACTCATAATTCCAGCACCAATCATGATAACGTCTGTCTTAGTTTGTCTGCTGCTCATTTTTACCTTCCTTACACCTTAATATTTTAAGGAAAGGATGTAAGCACCCTTGCTTCCATTTAAAGTAAGCTAGAGCACTACTTGATAACACATCTCTTCCAAACCAATTATAACATTTATACCAAATAATAGTTTATTAGAACACGTTATAATCAATACTATTTACTAATAGTATGTAATAATTAAAAGTTATATGCTTACTACGTGGTAATTCCCCCATTATTAAAAAAGGCATTGATTCTTGGGCTCATTTATAAAGAACAAAACATAATCGGGAATGGAACTAGTAATTGAGAATGGAAAAACCCAATCATGATTTGAAATTTATTTTTATCATTAAAAGATAAACACTATATATTGTTAGAAATGACAATATAGTGACATCATGTGTTATTAATTGACATTATTTTTTGTATTATATATGATAATCAGTGTTAGATTATAATTAATATAGTTAGCTGACAGTGAGTAATGAAACCGTCATACAATTGTTTAAGGTTTAGCATTATGTCACATACTAACTATACTTAAAAAAATTATCGGGAGGAAGTTTATTTATGTCACTTATTGGTAAAGAAATAGAAGAATTTACAGCACAAGCTTATAATGCAGGTAATGGAGAGTTTATCGAGGTAACTCACGAAGACTTGAAAGGAAAATGGAGTGTCGTTTGCTTTTACCCAGCAGACTTTACTTTCGTTTGTCCTACAGAACTAGAAGATCTTCAAGATCAGTATGCAACTTTAAAAGATCTAGGCGTTGAAGTTTATTCTGTTTCAACAGATACTCATTTCACACATAAAGCATGGCACGATCATTCAGATGCAATTAGCAAACTTGAATATATTATGATTGGTGATCCATCACAAAAAATTTCTCGAAACTTTGATGTATTGGATGAAGAACAAGGTCTAGCACAACGCGGGACATTCATTATTGATCCAGATGGTATTGTCCAAGCAGCTGAAATTAATGCGGACGGGATCGGCCGTGATGCAAGTACACTTATCGGTAAAATTAAAGCAGCTCAATATGTTCGTAACAATCCAGGAGAAGTATGCCCGGCAAAATGGGAAGAAGGTTCTGAAACATTAAAACCAAGTCTTGACCTTGTAGGTAAAATTTAAGGAGTTGGTTAATCATGCTAGACGCAGAATTAAAAGCACAATTAGCCCAATATTTAGAACTGATGGAAGGCGATGTGTTACTTAAAGTAAGCGTGGGAAACGATAAAGTTTCCCAAGAAATTGTGGATCTAGTGGATGAATTATCCGCCATGTCTTCTAAAATTAAAATTGAACATACCGTATTGGAGAGAACTCCAAGCTTTAGTGTAAACCGAGTAGATGAAGATACTGGGATAACGTTTGCTGGTGTCCCTCTTGGTCATGAATTTACTTCCCTTATATTAGCTTTATTACAAGTAAGCGGCAGGGCTCCAAAAGTTGATCAAAAAGTAATTGATCAAATTAAAGGCATTGAAGGTGAACACTATTTTGAATCTTATATTAGCCTAACTTGCCAAAATTGTCCAGAAGTTGTTCAAGCATTAAATCTTATGAGTGTCCTGAACCCTAATATTTCACATACGATGATTGATGGAGCTGCATACAAAAAAGAAGCAGAGAGCAAGAATATCATGGCAGTACCAACTGTGTTTTTGAATGGGGAACCATTTGGAAATGGTCGGATGACTGTAGAAGAAATTCTTGCTAAGCTTGGCGGTGGTCCAGATGCGTCAGAATTTGAAGATAAGGACCCATTTGATGTACTTATTGTTGGTGGTGGACCTGGAGGTGCTAGTGCAGCAATTTATGCGGCACGTAAAGGAATCCGTACAGGTATTGTTGCGGAACGATTTGGAGGTCAAATTCTTGACACAGCAACGATTGAAAACTTTATTAGTGTTAAACGCACAGAAGGTACGAAGCTTGCAGCAAACCTTGAGGAACATGTGAAAGATTATAATATTGATATTATGAATTTACAGCGTGCTACACGTTTGGAAAAGAAAGACTTGATTGAAATTGAACTGGAAAATGGTGCAGTCCTAAAGAGTAAATCGGTTATCCTGGCTACAGGTGCTAGCTGGCGTAAAATTGGTGTTCCTGGTGAGGACGAGTTCAGAAATAAAGGGGTAGCTTATTGCCCACATTGTGATGGTCCTTTATTTGAAGGAAAACATGTAGCAGTTATTGGTGGAGGTAACTCTGGTGTAGAAGCAGCAATTGACCTTGCCGGAATTGTAAAACATGTAACCATTCTTGAATATGCAGATGAGTTAAAAGCTGATTCTGTATTGCAAGATCGTCTGAACAGTTTACCGAATGTAACAGTGATTAAAAGTGCTCAAACAACAGAAATTACTGGAACAGACAATGTTAACGGGATCTCCTATATTGATCGAGAAACTGAAAAAGAAAAACATATCGAACTAGAAGGAGTCTTCGTTCAAATTGGTCTTGTACCAAACACAGCCTGGCTTGGTGATGCAGTGGAACGCAATAAATTTGGAGAAATCGTTGTAGATAGAAACGGTGCAACAAACGTTCCAGGTGTATTTGCTGCAGGAGACTGTACAGATGAAAAATATAAACAAATTATCATCTCGATGGGAGCAGCTGCGACCGCATCATTAAGTGCATTCGATTATCTCATTCGAAATACTGATTCATTTCAAAAAACGGAAGCTTAAATAATAAATTTTTCAAAAGTCATTTTACTACCGTTAGGTGGCAAAATGACTTTTTTATTGACAATTAGTGTTAGAGGTCAATTTTACTTAGGTATATGTTAACCATATATTAGTTTAAAATGTATACTTAATGAAATGAATGAAAATCAGTATGAAGACAATTTAATTAGAAGAATGTAAATCCAGTTAAGATTGAAATTGTTACTCAAGATGAAACAACTACAAAGAGAGAAGTTAACTATAAAATAAGACGAGTAACTTTAAGAAAACCGAGAGTAAAAGAAGTTAATGAAAGTAATTATAAAATCTTACAAGTATTTGATCTGTTAAATAACTTTGAAAAGCTGAGTGTAGAGCCTATTGATATAGCAATTGATAAGATTCTTAATTACCTAAGTGATATCACAATTGATAAAGAAGAGTTAAATTATTATTTTAAAAAATACCCATCAAAAGCACAAGTGAAGATACTGGAGAATGATATTTATAATGAACTTACATCAGAGCAAAGTAGAATTTATTGAGATAATCGAGGGAGCATCGGATTATATAGGTGTTCCCGAAGTGCCATTAATAACACTAAACTAGAGTTAACCAATGGTTCCGAAATTAGAACGAGTACTCTTACATATAATGTTAAAAATTTCATAATAAAAAAGGAAAGCAACTTTGTAGCTACTTTCCTTATGATGATATTTATTTATTTTTATTATTAGTTTTAATCAAGAATTGTTACTTCAACAGTTTTAACGCCCCAACTACTTGCTTCACTTTTTGTTGGTACATGAACATCAATTTTATTACCTTTGATAGCACCGCCAACGTCTCCAGCAATGGCTTGTCCATAACCTTCGACATGTACTTTAGTACCTAAAGGAATCACATTTGGGTCTACAGCAATGACTTTCTTATTAGGGTTTGCATTTAAATCAATCCCTGTAGATGTTATTCCAGAGCAACCATCACATTTTGCAGTATAAGCGGTTGCTGTTACTGTAATTGTTTTAGCTGCTGAATCTTGCTTCTCTTCATTAGATACCTCTTCAGATTTAACTTTATCGTTCTGTCCATCTTCTGTTTTAGTATTATTACTCTCTGGCGATGTAGTGTTAATTTTCAATTCTTGTCCGATTAGAATAGTGGTATTAGAAAGGTCATTCCAATCCATTAATTCATTTACACTTACATTATATTTACTACTAATCCCGGTTAATGTATCGCCTTTTTTAACGATATATGATTCAGGTGTTGATGTTTTTTCCTGAACATCTTTATCTGTAATAGCTATATTTTGACCCGGATGAATTACTGTAGAATCCAATCCATTTAAATTTACCAGATTTTGAACCGTAGTATTATATTTTTGTGCAATACTCCAAAGACTGTCCTGTTCCTGCACCTTATATTCTTCTGCTGAAACATTAACTGCAGCCATTCCTGTAAAAATGACACTAAACGTCGCGATAGCTGCCACTAATTTTTTCATAAAGTTAGTCCCTCCTTAAATGCTAACAGTGACTATAGTAGCATATAAGAATGGATGATACAGTAACAGAACGATTAAGAATGTATTACACGGTTTACTCATTTTTGTTACTTTAGTCACAGAAAAGTAATATTGTTAATTATAACCACATTTAATTTATGTGTAATACTGATTATTTAACGGAGCTAGTTTGTTTACCTCACTATTTAGCTTTGTATAAAATTTCTTTAGGATTTATAATAACTATTATTGATGCGACAACATAATAAGCAAACATATTACATCATTGCCCTAGACTTAACCAATTTTTTCCTCGTACTATTTTTACAGCACAACGAAAGAAGTCCTCTTCCTCAGGGAGCGATAGCGGCAGGGAGGGGATGAATTTCGGTTGGTGTAAACCGACATGTTTTTATTGTCTTTCTATTTCCACCCGCTATAAGGAATGTATGTTTGATATAATGTTCATAACTTATAGGAGTGGAGAATGATGATAAAGAAAAAAGAAGATGGGAGAGAAGTACGCTTCAGAAACAGAAATGCATGTGTGGTTCTGCGAGAGGCGTGGTCAGTAATAACGACGCCTACTCGATTTTTCTAAGGATAATTTGAAGGAATTGTATTGACAACTTATTGTTCTAAATATACAATACTCAACAAAGTTTCTTTGTATTAAACATTGTTGAATACGTTTTTGGAAGCGTTTCCTACAAACTTTTCTTTGAGAGGATGATTGGTATGAATTCACGAATTCCTGGTTTTTTTAAGCTGTCCCCCGAGGAGCGATTAGAAAAAATTTCACAGGAGCTTCATTTATCAGAAGAAGATAAAAAAGTGCTTACAGGCAATGCAGGATTTACAGTAGAAAATGCAGATAGAATGATTGAGAATACAATTGGTTATCTTCCGGTACCATTAGGATTAGCGGCAAATTTTAAGATTAATAGCAAAGATATTTTTGTACCAATGGCAACGGAGGAACCGTCTGTAGTTGCTGCTGCCAGCAATGCATCAAAACATGCCTATGAGTCAGGCGGTTTTACAACCACTTATACAGGGTCAATTATGAGAGGGCAAATCCAAGTAACGAATGTGAAAAATCCTTATTTTGCTTTGGCAAAAATCTATGAAAATAAGGGGAAAATAATGCAAATTTGTAATGAACAAGATTCTACGCTCGTTTCTTTGGGCGGGGGTGCAAAAGATATTGATGTGCAGATTGTTGAAACTGAAATAGAGAAGATGGTTGTTGTGCATTTATTAGTCGATACGCGTGATGCAATGGGTGCAAATGCTGTAAATACAATGGCTGAAGCAGTAACACCCTTCATTGAAGAGATTACTGATGGTTGTGTTGTATTGCGCATATTATCAAATCTTGCAGATCAGCGCATAGTAAGAGCACGTGCTATTTTTAAAGATCCATCATTGCATGGTGAGGGACTAAAGAAATTTATGGATTCCTATCAGTTGGCGCTTTTTGATCCTTATCGTGCAGCAACACATAATAAAGGAATTATGAATGGGATATCAGCTGTCGTGCTTGCAACTGGCAATGATACAAGAGCAGTAGAAGCAGGAGCTCACGCATATGCAGCAGTATCTGGCAGGTATCGCTCCTTAACACACTGGGAGCTAGGAGAAAATAATGAACTAATTGGAATGATAGAATTACCATTAGCAGTAGGTTTGATTGGAGGGGCAACACAATCACATCCAGTAGCAAAGCTGGTAACAAAAATGCTTGATGTGAGTTCAGCAGAAGAACTGGCAGGAATTATCGCAGCAACCGGATTAGCACAGAATTTTGCAGCACTAAAAGCCTTAGCAGGAGACGGTATACAGAAAGGACATATGAAACTTCATTTAAAAAATATTGCAGTAATGGCAGGCGCCACTAGTGAGCAAATCGACGAGGTGGTAACAAAAGCTATTCAAAAAGAAACCCATCGCTTCGACGACATTAAAGCCATCGTAGAAGAGCTGAGACAGAGGGACAGAACCTAACTGTCCCAGTTTTCTCATACTATAAAGCTAGCATTCCATCGTTAAAAGTGGTTATAATCGATTATGTCCGCATCGAATTATAAAAGTAAATAATTCATCAAAGTTTCTCAAAATTCAATCTTGTTGAATGAATTAGATTTTTAACTTAGAAAGTGCTGATTCATACAACAATGCTCGGTCACTTACAAACAGAGGAGGATCCTATACGCAACTAATGAAATGGTAAAATCCTTAATAGTTTATGAAACTACATAATAAGATGTAAAAGAGAAACAGTGGGGAAAGACCTCTACTGTCGCACCCCTAGCTACAAAGTTAAATGTCCAATCTTAAGGAGGTACGAACTAAATGTCAGAAGAAAAAACACATAATGAAAAACCTGTTACCTATGTTGAAGTTATTGGCGATACGGTTTATGGAAAGCATTTAATTACTACAATAACAATTAGTGTTTCTTTTAGTTTAATCGGATTTTTTATTGGAAAACAAATTTTCCCGTCAATTGCTCCAGCTGAAATGGTGCAATCCTATTCCCTTCTTTTAGGGATTGCTGGAAGTTTGATTGCTTTAATACTCAATACGTTAAGACAAATGTTGTCATATCAAGGGTTTGCATGCATTTTATGATGCAAGTTGATGCAAATCTTGAAAAACATATATTAACGATCGAGGCACTAACAGCAATGTTAGTGTCTTTTTTGTATGTAAATGTTTATAAATCACGTAATAAATTAAGCGCAATATCTTCTTGTTCGTGCTTTTTTTCTGGCATGAGTTCAAGATAGTAATTTTGCGTCGTTTGTATATTAACGTGACCTAGTCGTTTAGAAACATAAACCCGAATTATTCATAGAAACACACTTTGCAAATAATGATGGGAAAAACCGAAAATTCAGGCGTTTTTTCGGTTATTTTTTTATGAATACAATTTCCAACTGTTGGGAATTACATAAAATCCAATTTATTCCACAATCAGAGCTGAAAAAGGGCATACCTATCCCTTGGAGGAAATTTAATTTTTTTTCGACTTTATTAGAGTTGCCCAGAATAAGCTAACACAACATTGGAAGCTGTTGGATTCGATTCAGCGTGCTATAAAAT